>JAGQPK010000413.1 GCA_020426755.1 Planctomycetales bacterium | reverse complement strand
GAACTGCCGCATGCAGAATTCTGGAAACTGGCGATGGCGCTCAACGTTCCCGCCACTTTCACAATTTCCTCATTTAACCTAGTCACATTGGCATTGGGGTCCGCTACCCTATCTGCTTGATTTGCTGCCATCGTTCGCCGAGACGCGGTAGCGTCGGTTGGAAGCGGAATTAACCGTGGCTAACGCTTTTCGGCGAACTCCAGCATCGAGCTATGGCAGGCTACTTGTCTTGCGGAGGTTCTTGCGATGAAACGACGGTTTGAGCAGTTGGAGCAGCGTCATTTGCTGGCACTGACGGTAGTGCCGCTACCTGCGACCGATATCACGCATCGAACGGCGACGATCGGTGCCGAAGTCGTTGATGCTGCCGGGCCAAGCGTCGAGCTGGCATTGTATTGGGGCGACGAAGACGGCGGGCAGTTTTCGCAAGACTGGGACAACTTGGTCAATTTTCGGACCTCGCCCCCTGGACAGTACTTCACCGAATTAACGGACTTGGCAGTCGGGCAGACTTATTACTATCGCGTGTTCGCACTAAGCATCTTTGGCGGGGGAGCCGCTTGGTCAGAGCTTGGCACATGGACAACTTCGCCAGCTCAACAATCCACGACGGCGCTCGAGCCAGTCCGCTGGATCACGGGCAGTTCGGCCCAGATCGCTGGCGCTGTGACGGATTCCGGCGGCGAAGATCCAGCGATTGCACTTTACTACGGCGCGACCGACGGCGGCACGACTCAGGATGCGTGGCAGCACGTCGTGGATGTCGGTGTGCAGTCGGAGTCCTTTGATGGCATGCTGAGCGGATTAGCTCCCGGACAAGATTATGTCGTGCGAGTGGCGGCAACCAACTCGGGTGGCACCTCCTGGTCGGACGCTCAAGCTTTCAAAACGCAGACAATCGAGCCACTGCGGATCAGTGAAGTGATGGCCTCGAATGGCATGACGGCGCTGAGTCGCGTACGCTCATCCATCGATGTCGACTTCCCGAAGACGTTGAAGTCGTACGATTGGCTCGAGCTACAGAACGCGAGCGACGCTCCGATCGATTTGTCTGACTACTACCTGACGGATGATCGCGATGTACCGTGGAAGTGGCGTTTTCCAGCGGGAACCGTTTTGCCCGCGCATGAGTTTTTGGTGGTGTACGCATCGGGGCTCGATGTGCGCGAACCGCAACTCGATGAACAGGGCCGATTGCATACCAACTTTCAGCTCGCGTCTGGCGGCGAGTATCTCGCGCTCGTTGATTCGCAAGGCGAGGTCGTGTCGTCGGTAGATCGTGCGCCGCAATATCGCGACGTGGCCTACGGTTATTTCGGCTCGGCGCTTGGGCACTTGTCGGCACCGACGCCCGGTGGCGAGAACGCTCCGCTAGGTCCCGAGATCACCTCTGTTGAGCATCGTTGGACCGAGGCGGCAACGCTGCTGGTGTCGGCCGACATTCAGTCGCGCTACGCGCCGGTCACGCGCGTGATGCTCCACTATCGCGCGATGTTCGGGGAAGTCGTCGAGGTGGCGATGGTCGATGACGGGACACTTGGGGATCTTGTAGCGAATGACGGCATCTATGCTGCACAAATTCCGGCGGGTTTGGCAGGCGCGGGTGAAATGATTCGCTACTACGTCACGGCGGACTCTGAACAAGAGTTGTCGCAACGGGCTCCGTTCTTCGCCGACCCGCTCAATTCGCCGGAGTACTTTGGCACGATCGTTCCTGATCCGACACTGCAAAGTGATGTGCCGATTTTACACCGGTTTGTCGAGAACACGCGGTTGATGGATTCATCGCGCGGCACTCGCGCTGCGGTGTTCTTTGACGGCGAATTTTACGACAACGTGTTTATCCGGATTCGCGGTGGTACCGCGCGGGATTGGCCGAAGAAGAGTTACAAGATCGAATTCAACGACGATCATCTGTTCGTGATGCGACCTGATTTGCCGCGTGTCGATGAAATTGATGTGAACGCGACGTATACCGACAAGTCGTACTTGCGAGCGCGGTTGACGAGTGATTTTCAAGACCGAGTTGGCACGCCGTCGCCGATCACGCAGCATATCCAGATGCGCCAGAACGGTCAGTACTACAGCTTAGCGCTGATGGTCGAGCAACCCGATCAGGACTTTCTAATTCGCAATGGACTCGATCCAGAAGGTTCATTGTACAAGGCGAATCCTGGCGCGACGTACTTGCGCAGTAGCGTCTCTGCTTTCGAGAAAAAGACACGCGACGACGAAGATCGATCGGATGTTACCGCGCTGCTCACCGGCTTGCAGTTAAAAGGTGAAGAGCTTGAGCGATTCCTCTTTGATAACATTAACTTGCCGGCTCAGATCAACTTTATCGCAACCAATGTCATCACTCAAAACATTGACGCGACGGACAAGAATCATTTCCTGTATCGCGACACGAATGGCACGGGCGAGTGGCAGATGTTGCCCTGGGATTTGGATCTAACATTCGGTCCCGATGCCCTGAATACTGACGTGATCCTGGCAGATCAAAACACCCGAGGTGCGAGCAATCCGACTGCCGTGCATCCATTCTTGGGTGCTGTTGCCACACCGCTGCATGTTGGCAAGATCAATATGCTCATCGACGGCATCGTGACCACACCACGCACGCGCGAGATGCTTTTGCGGCGTATTCGTACGTTGGCCGACGAATACCTGGGAGCTGATTATTTTGAGCAGCAGATTGACGAAATGGTCGCGTTAATTAAAGACGAAGTGCCGCTAGATCGTGCGGCCTGGGGCACACGGGCGCACTTCGGTGGCCGTGCACTCGACTATCAAGACGTTGCTCAGTTGATCAAGGACCAGTACTTGGCGCGTCGGCTGCCGTACTTGACCGAGTATCACGTAACTGGCGGAGTTGGTATTCCGACAGAACAGCCGCTCGAGGCGACGTTGCTGATTGATGCAGACATCCAATTCAATCCGGCGAGCGGGAATCCGGGCGACGAATACTTCACGCTACACAATCCAAACGCCTACTCGGTAGATGTCTCCGGGTGGAAGATTTCGGGTGCGACGGAATCTACGCTCGCGGCCGGCACGGTGATCGGCGCGGGCGAACGACTCTATCTTACTCGCAACGTTGCCGCCTTCCGCGCACGCACAACAGGCCCCGGCGGCGGACAATCGCTCTTTGTGCAAGGATACGCGACAAACTTGTCCGACGTAGGTGGCGAATTAACCGTGACGAACCGCGCCGGTCAAATTGTTGCGACGGCACGGTACGGCAACTCGATCGTACCGGCGGATGCCTCGAACTTGCGCATCAGCGAAATCATGTATGTGCCCCGTGACGGGAACGTGTCGTTAGGCGAATTGCCGGGTAGTGGCGAAAGCTACGAGTTCGTCGAGCTGACGAACATCAGCGATGACGTGATCGAGCTTGGTGGAGTGCAATTAACTGACGGCGTTAGTTTTCACTTTGACGCTCAACAACTTGGTCCACGTCAATCGGTTCTTGTCGTCGGTAATCGGGCGGCATTCAATAGTCGCTACGGTGACGAGATTTTGTTAGCACTCGGCCAGGATGAAGCTGGGAACGTGACGAACGAGTTCACTGGCAAACTCGCCAATAGCGGTGACACGTTGCGTGTGCTTGATCAAGCTGGCAGCCTGATTCAGGAGATTGCCTACGGTGTTGCAGCGCCATGGCCGACGCGAGCGAGCGCGGGCGGCAGTTCGCTCGTGTGGCAAGGTGGCGTTACTTCTGCCGGCGCGACCGACTGGCGTGCAAGTGCAACGCTCGATGGAACACCTGGCAGTCCGGAAGCTGTATCGCCGACGAATGTCGTGATCAATGAACTTCGAGTCCGCGGTGTGGATGGAGCCGAAGATCAGGTTGAGCTATACAACTCGACATGGCAGACGATCGACTTAGGCGGTTGGTACCTGACGGATGACCTCGCTGATCTGCCTCGTTACCAGTTGCCCGCTGGCACGCGAATCTTGCCGCACAACTATCTCGTGATTTCGGAAGGCGAGTTGGGATCGGGCCTGAGTGCGAGCAACGGCGATCGACTCTGGCTCTTGCGCCCGGATGAGCAAGGCAGACCACAGCACATTGCTGACTTTGTCGAGTTCGTCCCTGTGGACGGCAATGCGACCATAGGACGCTGGCCCGATGGTGTCGGTGCCGTTGTCGTATTGGCGTCCGACACGATTGGCGGTCGCAACACGGGTGTTGTTGTACGTGGGACGGGAGACTTCAACAACGATCAGCGCATAGACGCGATCGATCTGGATCTAATCTGCGCTGCGATTCGTCAGGATGATGATTCATCGAGCTTTGACCTGAATGGCGACAGCGACGTAACTCAGGACGACTTGAATGTCATGGTGCACGATCTAATGAAGACATCCTTTGGCGATGCCAATCTTGATGGTTTGTTTGATTCGCAAGATTTGGTCGCGCTGATGCAGGCTGGTACCTATGAGCAGGATGTCGATGCGGTGTGGAGCACGGGCGATTGGGATTGCGATGGCCGATTTACGACGCGCGATCTGGTGTTGGCGTATCAGGGACTCGTTTGAACTGCCGTTTTCGCATCATTCGTATCTTTCGCGGTTGTCAGTCGATAACCGCGAAAGATACGAAATACGCGAACCATCTTCCGCAACAGCACGACACTGTCGCGCGATGAACCTTTGAGTCGCGGAAATGCCTTGATCTTTTTACTGGGATTGAAGAGATGATATTATGTCCATGATCTTGATGATGCTTGCCGTGCGCTGAGACGGTCTGCTCCACGAAGGCGGTATTGGCGTTGTTCAGTTAATCAGGCGGCTCCCCATTTCTTGCGTAGGAACCATTCGATGGCCAATGTCGACACGAACACGAGGAAGTAGATCCACGTCGAAAGTGGTGAGTCGCCGAAACGCCACTTGGATTCAAATTCCGTTTCCATTTCCGGCGGCTTGCGGAGCAGATCGTTGAGCAGACCGGGCAGTTGCTCCGGCATCACGTTGCGTCCGCCGGCCGATGACGTGGCATCGGCCAATCGGCTCAACGCGTCCGGATTTGCGGCCGGGTCGGCTAGTTCCAGGTCGACTTTCGCCAACTGGAAGCGGGCCTGCGCGGTGCCAATTTCTTGTCCATCGACCTTGGCGACGACCGTGACGCTGTACTCGCCCGGCTCAGCGAGGTCGTCGATCCGACCACTGAAGTCGACGCCTTCGGGAGCGAGTCGAATTTCACGCGGTGCGTCCTGGCCTAACTGCACGGTAGCGGTAAGCTCTGCATTTTCGAGCACATCGCCATTTTCAGCGCGAGCACCCGCCGTAAACGGAATGGGCTCGCCGGGGCGGAAGCGGCGGCGGGGAAGATTGACCCA
>JAGQPK010000412.1 GCA_020426755.1 Planctomycetales bacterium | reverse complement strand
TAATTCGACAACGTTAGTGGGATGATGGTACCTGGATACGGTGCCGCAAAACCGACGCGTGCCTTGCCGGAGGGACCAGCGTGAGTAAACACGGTGGTGAACAGGCTTTCGCCGGTGATGAGTCGTTTGCCCGCGCCGACGAGCTTGTCAAGAAACCCGCCCGACTGCGATTTTTGCGAGCCGTCGCCAAAAACCGTATGCATCTCGACAACGGCATCCTTAAACATCATCGCACCGGCTTCGGCGACGGCGCTTTCACCCGGATCCAATTCGACTTCAACATACTGCATGTCTTCGCCAAAAATAGTGAAGTCGATTTCGTCTGACGTCAGTGTCGAAACTGGCGGCGGAATCATGTAGTTGGGCGAAGTCGAGTTCAGTTCGGCAACTTGCGCGATGGGCATCCATTCGGCAAAGCCTTGTCGCCAACAGAGTCCGCGGTTCGAATTCGCGCGGACGTACTCAATTGCTTCTGCATCGTCGAGTGGACCGACCTGGCCACCGTCGTAACTGAGATACCATTGCATCGTGTTAGGCTCCCAACTGCTGTTGAATGTTTTCAATATCGATGGAGGACAATTGCAGCGCGGACGCTAATTGGTCCAAATACTGTCGCTCGGCGTCGGTATCCACCTCGATCGCCAGCAGCGATGCGGCGTAGATTTGTTGAGACATCTCGGGGGTCGAGCCGATCGCGGCCAACTCTAAGATGGAACGAGGCGAGTTTAATTCGGTTTGCAAGACGCTGAGGTCCTCCTGAGACATGCCGCTATTCGTCGCGGCGTCGAGAATCTTGCCACGTTCTTCCGCATCGACATGTCCATCGGCCGCCGCAGCAGCAATCATCGCTCGGACTAGCCAGATCGCCTGATCCGCTCGCGTGGGGAGATGGCCAGCGGAGCCCGCTGCCGGCGGCCCTGCACTGCTGGGTAGCGGCGGCGGAGGCGGTGGTGTGGCTGCCAGCAAAGGAGCCGGCGTGGCGGAACGTGCCGGTACCGGCGCGGCAGCCGGCGAAGTGGGTGGCGGCAACGGTGGTGCGGCCGGTGTTGCAGGCAAACCGCCGGCGGAACCAGCCGACGTTTGCTGCTGCGAAAAATGCTCGAAAGCAGCGATGGCGACGCCCAACAGCCCCATCCCCAGCTTGCCTTTGGGGGCCAAACCCGTCGAACCGCGCCGCGATTTGCCACTCAAGCCATTGGCCAGAAGTTGTCCAAGTAACCGTTCCGGATCAAACATGTGTTGCCCTCGTCAAAGTAAACTCGCGTCCCTACGGCGGATGAAAACGGCGACCACGATTGGAGTCGCAAGTATACCAGATGGTTGGCGAGTGGCTGCGCGATCGGCTAGAATGCCTCGCTGATATCGTCGGGGCTCGCGAACTTTGCCGAGGCGGCATTTCGAGACTGCATTCCAAGACGATCAAGACGCCGAATAGAAAGTGAATTCGATGCACGCGTTTGATTACCAGGCACCGCGCAAGCTGGCGGATGCAATCACGCAACTCTCGCAACTTAATGGCTCGGCACGACCGCTCGCCGGTGGCACCGACCTGATCGATCAGATGCGCGTCGGTCGACTCGCGCCGCAAACCGTGATCGACGTGAAGAAGCTTCCCGAGCTGAATGTGTTGCAAGCGGACGACACCGGCCTGCGTCTGGGCGCCGCCGTGCCCTGCTATCGCATCTACGGCAATGAACAAATTGTGAAGCATTATTCTGCGCTCGCGGATAGCTGTCACATCATTGGTGGCGTCCAAATTCAAAGCCGCGCGAGTGTGGGCGGCAACTTGTGCAACTCAGGTCCGGCGGCAGATTCCACACCAAGCTTAATCGCGCTCGGCGGCGTCTGCGTGATTGCCGGTCCCCAGGGCACTCGCGAAGTTGCGGCCGAAGCATTCTGCGTCGGGCCCGGCAAGAACGTGCTGCAGCCGGGCGAGCTGCTCGTCGAAATCCGTTTTCCCGCGGCACGCCCCTACAGCGGTTCGCACTATCGCCGGTTCATTCCACGCAATGAAATGGATATCGCGGTCGTTGGCGTCGGTGCGGCCGTTGAATTGGATCCCAGCGGCAAGACAATTGTGTCGGCCCGCATCGGTCTGGGTGCCGTGGCACCGACTCCGCTCTATGCCGAAGCTGCGTCACAAATGCTGGCGGGGCAAGAGGTCAACGAGACAACGTTGCAGCAAGCCGCTGACGCGGCAAAAGCAATCATCTCACCCATCACCGACATGCGCGGCACACGTGAGTATCGAATTCACGTAACCGGCGTGCTCGTACAACGCGTGCTGCAAGCTGCCGTGCAACGAGCTCGCGGTGAAACGATCGACTATCGCCCGGGACGCTAAAGCTCGAATGTCGAATATTGAATTTCGAATTCTGAATCTTGAAGTCTCAGAATCGGCCGTTCAACATTCAACATTCAGTATTCCCCCACGGCGACACATCGCTACTAACGCTCAACACGGATCCACTTCAACCAACGCGGATTATCATGAAGACAAAAACGGTTGTATCGACAACGATTAACGGCGGTCCTGTCGAGTTCCTTTGCGAACCTCGCCAGACGTTGCTTGAAGTGTTGCGCAACACCCTGGGCCTAACCGGTACCAAGGAAGGGTGCTCAAACGGCAACTGCGGCGCTTGCACCGTACTCATGGATGGACAACCTGTTGTCAGTTGCCTGGTACTGGCTGTCGAGGCTGAAGGCGCCGAACTGCGGACCATTGAAGGGGTGGCCTGTGCCGGCCACCTGGACGATGTACAACAGGCGTTCCTGGAAGGTGCCGCGCTGCAATGCGGCATCTGCACACCCGGCTTCATTATGCAGACGGAAACGTTGCTCGAACACAATTCAACTCCGACGGAAGACGAAATTCGCTTTCACTTGGCTGGCAACCTCTGTCGTTGCACGGGCTACGACAAGATCGTGCGTGCCGTTCAAGCCGCCGCCGCCAAACGCCAAGCAGCCAGCCAGAAATAGAGCGAGACCCTCACGATGACATCTCAATCCAAATACAAAGTCATTGGTACGCGGCCAATCCGTCACGACGGCGTCGACAAGGTCACCGGACGCGCGGTATACGGCGCAGACATTCACCCGACGGGTTTGATCTACGCGGCAATGCTGCGCAGCCCGCACGCACACGCCCGCATCAAACGCATCGACATTAGTCGCGCCGAAGCACTACCGGGCGTCCGTGCAGTCTGCACTTCAGCGGATCTGCCAGAACAAGGCGATCGCATTGTCGAACTGGGTGAAGGTGCCGCAAATATGCGTCACTTGAGTGCCAACATCTTGGCACGCGACAAGGTGCTCTACCGCGGGCACGCAGTCGCGGCAGTTGCGGCCGATACGATTCACATTGCCGAGGAAGCTGTCAAGCTAATCGAAGTCGAATACGAACCCTTGCCGGCGGTTCTGAATGTACTCGAGGCCATGCAGCCGGACGCACCCGTGCTCAATGACGACGTCTACACTCAGACACCTGGGGGAGAACAGCCGGCTGATGCCAAGCCGTCCAATCTGGCCAACCACTATGTGTTCGACAAGGGCGATGTCGCTGCCGGGTTTGCCGCTGCGGATTTCGTGATCGAGCGTGAATTTGACACGACGATGGTCCACCAAGGTTACATCGAACCACACAATGCTACCGTGCACTGGAATTCGGATGGACGGATCACCGTTTGGATGAGCACACAAGGTTCGTTTACTGCTCGCCAACAGACCGCTGAACTGCTGCGAGTGCCGATTTCGTCAGTCAAAGTTGTGCCACTGGAGATTGGTGGCGGCTTCGGCGGAAAAATCTCGGTCTACCTGCCGCCCGTCGCTGCGATCCTATCGAAGAAGTCAGGGCGTCCCGTCAAACTGGTGATGCATCGTTCCGACGTCTTTGAGGCGACAGGTCCCACGCCGGGCTCACACATGAAGATCAAGCTGGGCGTCAAGAACGATGGCACACTCGCGGCCGCTCAAGCCTGGATTGCCTTTGAGGCCGGTGCCTACCCTGGTTCGCCTGTCGCAATGGCCTGTATGTGCGTGTTCGCCTGTTACGATGTACCGCATGCTCACATCGACGGCTTCGATGTGTGTGTCAACAAGCCGCGCACGAACGCCTATCGCGCCCCCGGTTCGACGCACGTCGCCTTCGCTGTCGAAACGGTGATCGACGAAATCTGTGAACAGCTAAAACTGGATCCGCTGGAGTTCCGCAAGCTCAACGGCTCCCGCGAAGGCACACGTCGAGTCGACGGCCCCGTATTTCCTCGCGTCGGCATGATCGAAACGGTTGAGGCAATCGCCAGCAGTGAACACTATCAGACGCCAATATCCGGCAAGCTGCGTGGACGAGGAGTTGCTTCGGGTTTCTGGTTCAACATTGGCTTCAAGTCCGCCGTGACAGCGACCGTCAACCCTGACGGCAAAGTGTCACTCATCGAAGGCTCAAAAACCGATATCGGGGGAACTCGTACTAGCATCGCCATGCAGTTCGCTGAAACTCTCGGCATCGCGGCAGAAGATGTCATGCCCACGGTCGTCGACACAGACAGCATTGGCTACACCGACTTGACCGGCGGTAGCCGCGTGACGTTTGCCACGGGAATCGCTGCAGTCGAAGCCGCCAAGGATGTGCAACGCCAGTTGATCGAAAGGACTGCCCTACTGTGGAACGTGCCCGGAGATCAATTGCGTTACGTCGACGGTGGCGTATCTGGTCCGGACAATCGTCGCATCAGCTTCCAGGAACTCGCCGCCGAACTTAATGCCACCGGCGGAGCAGTCACTGGCAAAGGCAGCTCAAGCGAAGCGACACAAGGCGGTGCGTTCAGCACTCACTGTGTTGACGTCGAAGTCGATCTCGAACTCGGCAAGGTGCAGATTCTTCGCTACACCATCGCTCAAGATGCCGGCACTGCGATTCATCCGAGCTACGTGGAAGGTCAAATGCAAGGCGGTGTTGTGCAAGGCATCGGCTGGGCACTTAATGAAGAGTATTACTACGACGAAGAAGGGACGCTGCGCAATCCGACGTTTCTCGATTATCGCATGCCGACCTGCTACGACGTCCCGATGATCGACACAATTATCGTCGAAGTGCCCGATCCACAACATCCATATGGCGTGCGAGGTGTCGGCGAAGTTCCGATCGTGCCTCCACCGGCCGCCATCGCCAACGCGATCTATCATGCGACCGGAATTCGCATGCGTCACTTACCAATGTCGCCGCCACGACTGCTGACGGAGATTGGAAAGTAGGTAACACTTCACTGGAATGAAGTTGCCATCGGGTCTCAGCGTCATGGCGACTCTGCGTTAAAGACTAAATCGCAGAGAGGCGCGAAGGCGCA
>JAGQPK010000411.1 GCA_020426755.1 Planctomycetales bacterium | reverse complement strand
CTTGCTCGCTCGCACAACCTGATAACGCGCGCCCAGGACGTTTTTGTACCGCGATCGAAAACTTTTCCGTATTTTGGGATCGCTTGCCTACGCGTGTTCCAAGACACCGGTTACGCGATGGTCGGTCAACGACGACTTCGGATCCCTTTCGGCTCCCTATGTCCCTACTTGTGGCGATCGGCAGCCATGTCAAAATAAAACTCGCAGATTTGTTTCACTTGCTTGGCCGTCTGTGTCTCTGTCCGAAACTGGACATGGCCGACCGGCGTTGTAGGCGCGTTACATGGATCACCTCGAAAAACTCGCGCGTCTCCGCAAAGCGCTGACCATGGGCCGCTGCAATCTACTGCGTTGGGTCGAGAAATCGCGCACCGAGTCGGCCAAATCCGCGATGGCATCGTTTACACAACTGGCCGAGAAGCTGCGAGCCAACCGCGACCAGTTTGTGAGATATACCGCGGCCGACCCCAACTCGGGTAAGTCTGAACCTGTTCTTGATTTGTGGCCACAAGTCGAGGCCCGGATTGGCTTGATCGACAGTTACTTGACCGACGGAGATGTCGGCGAGGCCATGAGAAACGTCGTGGTTGCGACTCAAGTCGCTTGGGATCACGAAACGCTGCCAATCTTGACAACAATTGAAACGAATCTTGGCACTTCAAAAGCGGATCAGTCGGAGAAGTCGCTCGAGCCTTCATTCCTACCGCTTCCCTCGGCTGTGGCGGGAATCGCACGATTAGAGAATGTGCTGCGAGATATTGCCAGCGAACACGGTTGGAGCCATCCTGGCGTGCTGATGAGCGGCGAAATCCTCGCTATGCTGTGTGGTAGTCGCCGCAGCGCCGAGCTGGCCGTCGAAACGCGGATCATGTTTGCGATGTCCGGTCGCGGCATCTTGGCGAAGCTACGCGTCGAGCGTCTGCCGGGCGGCTGCGGACTCTTGATTCCCGATCCCTACCGCTGCGGATACCTCTGGTTGAACCGTGATTTCTCCCAGGGATTGCAACGGGCGCTGTGGGCCGCCAGGAACTATGCCGACAAGCATTTCGAGTCGCGGCAATACGCCTTCGATTGGCGCTGGTCGCTCGATCTCCTGTCGGCAACGGACCAATTGCCGGATCTCGTTCGACAGATTCAAATCCCGGTAACCGGCCGATCGGCGGAGGTCGCCTTCGCCGTCGCATTGATCGCCGCGCACGCGGGCAATCCGGACAATCGCCATCTCGACACTCAACTACCCGTCGATCCGCTCGATCCACACGTCAGTGCCACCGCGACACTAGGGAATTCCGAAAACCTGATCCGCGACGAATTGGCAGGTGTCGGCAAAATTGATGACAAGACGCTGATCAATCGTCTTGAAAACAAGCGGTTGCTGGAGGTAGTCCACGCCAAACAGCAAGACGGCAACTGCATTCCGCCGGACCGCCGTTACGAGTTTGTCGCCGCTGCGTCATTGGCAGCAGCGTATCAGTTGATGACGCGGCATCCCCGCATCACGCGCCGTCTCAATCGCCATTTCGCCATCGACGCGGAGCAGCAACTGCAGAAATACTGCACGCCATGGGTTCGGCCCGACATCCGGGAAGTTGTCAACCTGGACGAGCGGTCCGGAAAGAACTTGGATCTGCGGCAGCTCGAGCCTATTGAGTTGACGCCAGACCAGTTGCAGTGCCTGGAACTGGGCCAAATGACAATCAAGTCAACAGGATACAGTGTATCAGCGACATTGCCCGCGGATCCAAACGATGCCGCGGAAGTAGAATCCGGTGCCGAGAAAGAGACGCCGAACAACTGGACCGGCAATCGCGTGCGAATTTTCGCGGACAGCGGTATGGGCAAGTCGATCTACATGCTGCATTGTCAGCGACAAATCGCCAGGTCGAGCGACCTATTTCTGCCGTTGCGCATTGGCCGCACGACGGAAAACGACGCGGCATTGAACATCCGGTGGAACGAAGGCGATCTGCCGAAGAAGCTAGTGGAGCTACCTTCTGTTAGTAGGGCATTTGATGAAATCGCGCGGGACTTTGACAACATCGATCGCGTCACCGTTCCCGATCGAGTCGAATGGTTTCGCTCGGTCTTGCGCCAGGGACGCGTTGTGTTTCTAATTGACGCTCTCGATCAAATCGACGAAGCCGTAACCGGATTGGGAACATTCCTCGGCAGCGCCGACGTACGTCACTGCCCCGTCATCATGACCGGTCGCTGGGAATCACTGCGAAACCGGCCCCAGGCCTTTCAGGACAATCTGCCGTGGCGCACGCTCCGCATGATGCCGTTCGACCGCGACCGGCAGATCGAATACTTGGGTGACGATTTGGCGGACGAGCTGCTCCTGCCAGAGGACGAAATCGAAGTCCAATGGAACACGAATTCCGAATCACTCAGACGCCACCAGTGGAAAGACTTGCTAGAAACTCCACTTCTGCTGAACCTCATCAAGCAACTGGCGACAACCGGCAACGCGGACGCAACTTTGGATCGGATCCACAATCGTTATGACTTGTACGATCGCGCGATTGACCACCTGGTTGAAAAGGGGTGGAATTCGGCCACCGAAGAACAAAAGGAGTTGCTGTGCGACGGTCGAACAATCCGTGAACTACTGGGCCACATCGCCTGGTTCATGGTCCGACAGCACCGCTTCTCGAATGCACTGGAAGGCGACCCGTTTAAGACGCTGTCACAGGATAAGCGACTTCAGGGTCAGATCTTGAAATCGCTGGAAAGGATTGACGTAACGACCGCGTTACAAGTGTTTGATCGCGCCGATTCGAAGGGTTTAGCGTTTCGTCATCGTTCTTTTTTGGAGTTCTTTGCCGCCTGCCATTTGATGTCAAAACGGAGCGTGTTCGATTGGGATTCGGGCAAGACCAAAGTCGAGTCTCATGTGTCGACATCAAATCGTCACGAGGTCTTGGATGAGATTCACAAGGCGAACCTCGGTGATTCTGACAGCGAAGCGGCTCTCAAACGCCTGAGCGATTGGCAAGACACGCTCCGTTTCGCGTTGGGTACACCCGACGCACGGACGCGGGAACAGCTTGCCTGCGAACTGATTGAGCGTGGCAATCCTTGGATCGTCTACCAGGCGTTGAAACGCGATCACATCACATTACCGCCGCGGATCGAGTCACTTTGTCGCTGGTTGGTACATCGCGATTTCCCGATCTGGTTCAGGTTTCAAGAGGCGGTGAACGAAGCTACGGATCGAACACCCGATGCGATCAAGGAACAGGCAGCGCAGGCGATTGACGAGTCGCGTGTCGACATTCGTCAAATGACGCTTCCGATTTATCGAGATGCCGCCTACCTGGCATCGTTGCGCGAGCTTGTTCGACAGCCGGTAGGACTGTACGTCGATATTTCCACCGAACAGCGGGTGCTCGAACAACTCACACGCCTGCCGACGGGTCACGGTACGTGGGATTTCACGCGTAGCTTCATCGACGTATCGGCTGGCAATTTCGCACTCGACCGATATCATCCAGATTTGAATCGATATCATCCAGATTTGAATCTAGGGCAGATATCCATCACGTCGTTTGCTCTCGCGGATTTCCCCATCACAAACGCCCTGTTCGAGTTGTTCTGTCCGTCGCATCGACGTCAACGGGACGACCAGCACAGCCCAGGCGACGCACATCCCGTCATTCACGTGAATTGGTTTATGGCCGCTGAGTTTTGTGAATGGCTTTCGGCATTGACCGGGCAGACGTATCGATTGCCAAGCGAATGGGAGTGGGAATGGGCATGTCGCTGGCAAGATAACGAACGCTGCCGCGAACGATACTGGTGGGGCCCAAAAATGCGCAAGGATCTTTGTTGGTATAGCGGATGGCTCGGTGATGGACCAGCGAAGAAAGTGCCACGAACACGAAGTCGAGATGAGGCGATCGACGCGTTTAAACACGCGGAGCGCTGGCATCCAAGTCGCCAGACTACGATGACCGCGGGGTTATTGGACGTGTTGGGCAACGTCTGGGAATGGTGTTGTGGCTGGTATAAACAGCCTGGTTCTTATCGCGTGTTGCGTGGCGGTTCCTGGTTCGACGACTTATTTAGCTGTGAATGTTCCTACCGCAGCTGTAACGATCCCGCCCACCGTGACGACAGAATCGGTTTTCGAGTATGCCGCGATTAGTTTGCTCCAATCATCCTCAACTCACTCTGATGTGCTGCTGTCTGCCGTCTGTTACTCTGCCCTCTGGCCCTCTCAGCGAGGCGCAGCCGCGCGCGAAAAATGCATATTGGTTGATCAAGATTCGTCCTTACTTCTCCGCAGCCGCAATCGGCGCAACAACGCGCGACGGATACCGTACGAATTGGCGTGATCGGCATGTGCCAGCCACGAATGAATGCCAGCCCGGACGTCAGCCGCAGATTTGATTCCCTCTTGAAATTCCCGTTGCCACCATCGCTGCCGAGCCGCGGCACGGCGTAACGACTGCTGGCTCAGTCGGACTTGATCGGGAAAGATATGAAAGCCGAGAAAGTTCACTCCGCGGTGAGACCTAGCGACGGTTGTCTTGTGAGGGTGAATTCGCAAACGCAGTCCGGCCAGGAACTCGATCAGTGTGTCCTTGACTTGCCACGCGTTAAAGTCATGCGTCTTGATAAACGGCGGAGTATTCGGCACTCGCATGATTGTCGCTCCATGTTTTTCGCACGCGGCTGCGCCGCGCAGAGAGGGAACAGAGGGCAGAGTATCAGACGGCAGACGACAGCGCATCAGAGTGAGCTGAGGATGACTGGAGGAAGCTAATCGCGACATACTCGAAAACCGATGTCGCGGCCACGGTAGACGGGATCGACGTTGCCGCGGCAGGAACAACCACAGCTGCCTGCATTGAAGTCCCAGGAACCGCCGCCCAACACGCGACCAGAACCAGGCCCGTCATACCAGTCACTACACCATTCCCAGACGTTGCCGTGGACATCAAACAACCCGTAGGCATTGCACGGGAATTCGCGCCAACCTACTGGAATGGTGCGTTTGCGATTCGGCCCCTTGTCGACTTCAGTGCCGTCCGCGCTATAGGGGTAATTGCCATTGCAGTGCGCTTGCGTCCCGTTCAATTGGTTACCGAAGTGGTAATAGGTGCTCGTCCCAGCGCGGCACGCGTGTTCCCATTCGAATTCGGTTGGCAAGCGAAAGCCGCTTCCCAACCACTTGGCAAACACCCAGGCATCATGCCATGAGACGTATATAATCGGGAATTCATCGTCGTCACGATGCTCGCCGAAGGCGGAGGCAAAGTCCTGGATCAAATCGGCGATACTCGCAAACTCGGATGCCTCGAATCGAGGGTCAAAGACCCGGTACAAGCCGCGAGTTACCGTCG
>JAGQPK010000410.1 GCA_020426755.1 Planctomycetales bacterium | reverse complement strand
AATATCGAATTTCGAAGTGAAGACTTCAGCACTCAGCACTCAGCACTCAGCACTCAGCACTCAGCACTCAAAATTCGATATTCGATATTCGATATTCAAAACTCGATATTCAGAATTCCAACGCAATGTCCGCATCATCTCCTGACGAACTAGTTGCCAAGAAATGTCTACCGTGTGAGGGTGGCGTCGAAGCCTGTCCTTTGCCGCAGGCGGAAGCCCAACTGGAAAAACTGCCTGGTTGGTATCTGACGCACGAAGGACAACGCATTCGTAAAGACTGGAAGGTCAAAAACTTCTTGGCCGGAATGGACTTCTTCAATCAAGTCGCCACGCTGGCTGAGTTAGAAGGCCATCATCCGGACCTCCATCTGGTTGGCTACCGTAACTTGTCAATCGAGATCTGGACGCACGCGATCGGTGGTCTCAGCGAGAACGATTTCATTCTGGCCGCCAAGATCGATCAAATCGCTGCACATCTCGGGATGCGGCACGAAGTAATCTGAACAATCCGCCGGGATCCGTTCTACGTTTGTGGTGTCGTTTTTCCGTCACCCTGACGTCCGGCAGGATCTACTCGCTTGGCTACGAATCAAACTTCAACTGCTGCGCCTAGTTTCGGGGCAGCGGTCCGCCGCGTGCTTCCCACCAGCAGCCCAATCGCTTGGTCCACCGTGTCACTCGCCATTGGCGAACTCGTTCTTGTCGGGCTGGGCAAACCATCACTGTATCAGGCTGGCGCCAGCACAATCGGATTTGGCGTCCTGTACGTTTGCTGGTTTTGGCTGACCGTCGGATGGTTGCTGCAGTTGTTGTCGCGTTGGAATGCGGAGCGACTGCAGACGTCGCCTGTGCGACGCGTCATTGGTTGGCTGTTGACCGCAGCACCTGTGACGATCCTGGCCGTCGGTTACCTTGTCAGTTGGGGACTGTTTCTCCACTCGGGCCGCTTTGCCAATTTCGAAACGGGCCGCTTCGTGCTGTTCAACGTGCGATTCCTGTGGCCGTACCTGGTCGAGGGTGAACCTCAGCACCTGGCCGCCATCGCCGTCGTGATGATTGGGGTCATCGCAGGCGTGCCGTGGTTGTTGGCACTCGCCGTCTCACGTCCCGAATGGCGCAGCGGTTCGACGAAGCGTTCTCCGGCGTTGGTCACCTGGGCTGTAATCTCACTATCAACTCTTTACGTGTGGCGCGCGCTGCCAGCGGAACCGAGCGTCGTGCGACAAGCCATTCGCGTACACGCGCTCAGTCATGGGCTCAACCCGGCCTTCAGTCTGTATGTGAGTCACCGAGAAGCAGGCATCAAGGGCACGATTCCTGCCAATCTGAACGTGAACATGCTCACACCACTCGACGCACAACCAACTGCGGAACAGGCAAAGTTAGAGCAAGAGTCGTACTTAGGCCGGCTGCCGACTCCCGCCCCGAACGTGATCTTCGTCGCCATCGAATCGCTGCGTCACGATACGATCGGCTTGCAACATCAGGGCCAAACGGTGCTGCCGAACATCAATCGGCTTGCCGACAACGGCGTCAATTGGACGCGTGCGTATGCCGAGAGTACGCATTCGGACTATGCGGACGTCTGCTTGGTATCATCACTCTATCCACTGCGTACGTTGCGACATCATTACTATGGCCCGAGCGACCCGTGGCCGAAAACGCTGATCTACGACATCCTCAAACCGCTCGGTTATCAGACTGCCATCATCTCGTCACAGAACGAAGCATGGGGCGGTATGGCCGAGTTTCTGGTCTCGCCAAATCTCGATTATTTTTATCATCCGGAAACGGGCCACGCGGAAACGTTTGTGTCGGAGATGGATCCCGGCTTCGCCCGCCAAGTCAAACTCGGTGGCCTGGTAGCCGGCAAGTTCCCCGATGCACACACGACCGACGAGGCGATCCGCTGGATCACACAACAGTCGCAAGCAGGAAAGCCGTTCTTTGTCAGCATGAATCTGCAAAGTTCACATTTCCCGTACTTGATGCCCGACTCAGTGCCGCGACCTTTCACTCCGCATCAGCTCGCGCCGAACATCAGCTTCCTGGACTATCCACTCAGCGAAGTCGAAACCGTGCGCAATGCCTACTATAACGCGATCCATGAATGCGATCGCCAAGTCGGCCGCCTAGTCGACGCGCTGCAGCAACTTGGTTGCCTGGAAAACACGATCTTGATCGTGACCGGTGAAAACGGTGAAGCCTTTCACGAATGCGGATCCGTCACGCACGCGCGCGAACCGGTTGAGCCTGCCATTCACATCGCCTGCGTGATGCACGCGCCCCGATTTCTGCCAGCCGCCGAGCAGGATTATCCGTTTGAGCATGTCGACTTGGTGCCCACGGTCTGCGGGCTGCTAAAACTGCCGCAACATGCTAGTTTTCAGGGCATTGATGCACTGGCAAACGATCGATTACCGGCGGAGCAGCGTCTTACGTTCTGCCACGTACTTTCTGAATTGGCCGAAGCGGACAGCGTGACACTTGGTGGCCAATTCAAATTCACGATCGATCGCCGCACAGGTGCGGAAACGCTGTTTGATGTGGTCGATGACCCACGACAACAACACGATTTGATCGACACGCAACGCGATCTGGCCGATGAACTGCGTGAAGTGCTGAGCCAGTGGCGGTCGCGCCAGTTGGCGTACTACCATTACCCCAACTACTATCTCAGCTACTTTCCACCACAACCACCGCGTTGGGAAGAGGCGGCGGTGCATTAGTACAATTGATTTAGGATTGATGATTTTGGAATGATGAATGTTGAAGTGTATTTCATTCATCATTCCGAAATCCGAAATCGGAACTCCTAAATCCTCTCTAGGCCCCCGTCGTTTGCTCGGCGCGGGCCAGCAACGCGTCGAGGCCCTGGCGATAGCAGAAGTCGCCGAATGTCTCGTCGGGTTCGCTTGCTTCTTTGAAGAACTCGAACAGCGGCACTAACGTTGTGACAACTTCTTCCGCGGGCACCATGTCCTTGAAGATGAAGTTCAATCGATCTCCTAAGCGCCGGCCGCCTACGAAAACCGTGTACTTCCCTTTGGCTTTGCCCACCAAACCAATGTCCGAGTTGTAGGGTCGAGCACAACCGTTGGGGCAGCCCGTCATGCGAACGGTGAAGCGCTCGCTCTCCAGCCCCAATCGCTTCAGCTCAACTTCCATCTGATCGATCATGCCAGGTAGTGCTCGTTCACTTTCTGTGATCGACAGCCCACAGGTTGGCAGTGCAGGACACGCCATCGACCAGCGACGCACCTCGGATATTTCTTCCGACAAGGGTACATGGTGGCGGCGCAAGATCTCGATCAAACGGTCCTTGTCCGCCGGCTTGATGTCGGTGAACAACATGCTCTGATGCGGTGTCAGTCGAATGCCAGGTTGTAGCTCACGACAGATTTCTCGCAGCGCCGTCTTCAGTTGCATGCTGGGCGTGTCATGAATACGACCGTTCTCGATATTCAATCCGTAGAACCACAAGCCGTCTCCCTGCTCGTGCCAGCCCATTCCGTCGTCGAAGTCCGACACGACAATCGGACGCGGCGGATCAAGTGGTTGTCCATAGTACTCTTCGACCTTTTGCTTGAAGGCAGCGATGCCTCCCATGTCGACGATGGTGTACTTCAGACGTGCGACCTTGCGATCGGCGCGGTTGCCGAAATCGCGCTGTACCTTGATGATCGCCGTCGCCACATCGATCGCCTGGTCAGCGCGAACGAATGCTAACGGTTGAGCGATCGCCACGAACGTCTTCTTGGCACTGGGCGTGACGCCAAACCCTCCGCCGACCAACAGATTGTAGCCAACAATCTCGAAATCCTCGCAGACCGCCATCAGCCCCAAGTCTTGAGCATACAGATCAACACTATTGTCGCCTGGTAGCCCAATCGCCGACTTGAATTTGCGCGGTAGATAGACCTTGCCATAGATCGGTTCGATTTCCTCGCCACCAAACAGCTTGCTCTTCGTCTCGCCGTTTTCGTCTTCAACCCAGATTTCATGGTACGCCGTCGTCCGAGGACAAAGGTGCTCCGCCAAGTCTACCGCCAACTGCTGCATCTGCGTGTGCACTGGATCGTTCTTGTACGGAACAGGCGGCGCCATCACATTCCGTTCCACATCGCCACACGCCGCCAAGGTGGACATCTTGATCTCGTTGATCCGCGCCACCGTCTGCTTCAAGTCGCCTTTGACAATCCCGTGGAGCTGCAGTCCCTGTCGAGTCGTCACGCGTAGTGTCTGGTTGCCAAACTTGTCGCACAAATCCAGCTCTGCCAACAACTGGTCACTCGTCAACGCCCCGCCAGGAATCTTCGTGCGCACCATGAAGCTGTGTTGGCGAGCTGACTTGCCGTCCTCGCCCACTTCGCGCGAGTCGCGATTGTCCTGCTGATAAATCCCATGGTTCTTTAACAGTTGGACGCTGTCTTTGCCAAAATGGTCCAGGTTGTCGACTAACTCCTGGGCAATGTCGCCTCGCAGATAGTCACTAACAGCCTTGGCAGTTTCAACGGCGCTGAGCTTCTCGGATTCCGACATCGATCTGGACTGGCTCGCTAAAGGATTAAGATTTTATGCAGGGTGCAGTGTGGTCTCTTGCGGTGCCGCGACGATCGCCGAGTTTAACAGATGTGCAAAAACAGACGAATAGCGACGGCGCGAAGGCCGATGGCTACACTAACCCAGGGTGGCCACGCGACGGAACATAGTTGACTAAACTACTCAGTATTGTTCACATTATTCAGGCCGCGGTCAAGATGACGATGGATTGAAGTCGACTAAGCTGGGCAGTTTGCCAGCACGCATTCACGTCGGTTTGCAGAACAGCGGTTAGGTATGATGAGGCGCGATTCGCCCTCGTCAGACGCGACCGATTTCGGAGTGAGACACTTCAACAATCATCCTTCGTAATTCCTCATTCCGAAATCCTCACAGGGGGACGGTAGTCCATCATGCAAAACGATTTGACGAGCAAGGAACGCTTCGTCGTCTGGTTGGCGACGGGTTTCGGCGTTGGCTGGGCTCCGTTCGCCCCTGGTACTTTCGGCACGGCGCTGGGGATACCACTGGGCTGGTTGATCGTCCACTGGGCGAGCTTGCCTCTGCAGCTCCTAATCATGGGTCTGCTGGTGGGCCTCGGCGTACCGATTTGCGGTCGAGCGGCGCAGGCGCTGAAACTCAAAGACCCGGGCTGCGTCGTCTGGGACGAGATGGTGACGATGCCGATCATCCTCGTGGCGCTGGATGCCAAACATCTGTCAAGTATCTGGGTGTTGCTGGCGGCGTTTGGCCTTCACCGGCTATTTGACATTAGCAAGCTTCCTCCCGGACGCCAGTTGGAACGGCTA
>JAGQPK010000040.1 GCA_020426755.1 Planctomycetales bacterium | reverse complement strand
TTATGCTCAGGAGTACGCGCGTGAGCGGCCCGACGTCGTTGCGATGTGGTGTCTAGGAATCGGCTTTGTGCTGGGCTGGAAGCTGAAGCCTTGGTAAACGGTAGTTCGTGAAAGCTGTAACTCGTGTTAGGTAATAGTGGTCCTTGGTGCGGTGATGCCGACTTCGATTTCAACCAACTTCTTACGCGTACCTGCGTTACTGATCACGGTCTTCGGCGTAATCGGCGCACTGTACTTTGGCAAGGAGTTGCTGTTACCACTGGCCTTGGCGAGCTTGCTGAGTTTTCTGCTAACACCGCTCGTAAAGTACCTTGATCGTCTCGGCATTCCACGTGTCATGGGTGTCGTGTTGGTGGTTGTCGCCGTTTTCACTGGTCTAGGCGGCTTGGGATGGGTTGTAACCGGACAACTCATCAACCTTAGTGATAACCTGCCGCAGTATCGAGGCAACCTAATTGAGAAGGCTCGCGCACTGCATCACGTTGCTGGCGATCGACTTACCAAGGCGACAGAGACGCTTGATGATATTCGCGAGGAATTGGCGAAGGAAGGCGATGAGGAGACGGCCGATGCAGCGTCGGCGGAAGAACAGCTCAAGCCGACATCCAAGGGGCTCT
The DNA here is from genome assembly GCA_020426755.1 of Planctomycetales bacterium. Lineage (GTDB taxonomy): Bacteria > Planctomycetota > Planctomycetia > Pirellulales > Pirellulaceae > JAGQPK01. The sequence goes on along the minus strand of JAGQPK010000040.1, from coordinate 14,344 downwards.
GGGAACGATTGACCGAGACGGTTGGCAGCGATACCGTTGGACTCTCTGATTCGAATGAACGAGCCGTTGAAGTGCGCGTGGTTGAACTGCCGCCGTCACCACTTGCTCAGATTGAAGACTGGCTAGGGCCACTGGTCGCACCGTTGTCGACGGCAGGCGTCGTGATCGTACTCGTGATCTTCATGCTGATCGGTCGTGAAGATCTACGAGATCGCATTCTGCTGCTCGTAGGACGTCGTCATCTGCAGGCAACAACGGAAGCACTAGACGACGCGACGACGCGGCTGAGTAAGTACCTGCGTATGCAACTGCTCATCAATGCGAGCTATGGAGGGCTGGTCGCATTGGGGCTCTATGTGATAGGGCTTCCTAACGCACTGTTGTGGGGTGTGCTCGCGACAATGTTGCGTTTCCTGCCCTACCTGGGACCATGGTTGGCCGCGATCATGCCCATCGCCCTTTCGTTGGCCGTCTTCGACAGCTGGACGTTCCCTGTGATGACGATGGGTCTGTTCGTGGTCTTAGAGTTAATCGTCAACAATGTATTCGAGCCCTACCTGTATGGGAGCAGCATTGGCGTGTCGTCGCTAGGAATCATTGTGGCGGCAATTTTTTGGACTTGGTTGTGGGGGCCGGTCGGGTTGGTGCTGGCAATGCCGCTGACCGTTTGTATGGTCGTGATGGGCAACTACATGCCGTCGCTCCGGTTCTTATCGATCTTGATGAGCGATAAGACGCAACTTGGTGCCGACATTCGTCACTATCAGCGGGTACTCGCGATGGACGGCGATGAGGCGGATGAGATTGCTGACGCATTTACTCGCGAATACACCTTCGGGGAAACTTATGATCAGATACTGATCCCTTCTCTATCGATGTTGGGAGCTGATTTGCAATCAGGTCAACTTCGGGATGAACAAGAAGAATTTGGTCTGGGGCTGTTAAAAGAATACGCAGCGGAAGACGAACGAGATATTCGGCGCGCTCGAGAGAAGGACACGCTGGTGCTCGAATCACGTCCGGCGCACCATGATTCGATTGTCTGTTTTCCCGCAAACGATGAGATCGATCAGCGAGCTGGCGAATTGTTGCGTAACCTCTTGCTCGAGCGAGGCCTCGAGATGACGGTGGCCTCGACGGAACGTTTGGCGTCGGAGCGTATTGACGACGTCAAGCGACACGAGACGCGGGTCGTCGTAATTTCGGCGATGCAAGCATCGTCCTCACGTCACGCTCGCTACTTGGTCAAACGGTTGCGTGCCGCCTGTCCCGATATCACGATCATCGTCGGGCTTTGGGGCCAAGGTGCCGGCGGCGAACGTACGCGAGAACGTGCCTTGTCGTCGGGCGCAACGGATGTGGCTTTCGAACTGGCAACTGCGGTGTCACAAGTTGAATGCCGCTTGCGTCTCACGTCCGGCCCGACTGCACGAAGCACTGCAGACGCGACTCCTGCCGTCGCGTAGTAAACCGACCAATGTTATATTCCTGACGTGGTATCATGAAATATCTTGAGGAGGCCCCTTCCTATGTCACCGCCGGCAACACCTATCGACCTTGACAATGCACTTAATCGGCTGGGTAGTCGTGTGAAACTGCTACGCGACATGATGGATATGTTTCTCGAAGACAATCAACCGATGTTAGCGGAAATCGAGCAAGCTTATCGCAATCGCGATGCGGAGGCGATGTCACGCACCGCCCATAGCTTGAAGTCCTTAGTCGGCGTGTTCGATGCCACTGAGTGTATGGCTGCGGCCTTGGCCGTTGAGCAGTACGGCAATGAGTGCGATTTCGAGGCAGCGGAGAACGGCATTAAAGTTCTCAAAGCGAAAATCGCGCTGCTGGTCGAAGTGATCGAGACTGAACGTGAGAAGTTCGCGGTCGACTAAGTGACTGGCTGCGCGATCACGCGCCCGGCGGATGTGGAGCGTTCGCGTGTTCGCCGAAAAGTTAGCGTTGGGTTTCGCAGCACCACCAAAGCTTCAGGTCTGGCGACAAATAGTTCGTTGTTAGTTATGGCCTGCGGCTACGCAATTCTTCGTGCGACATGTCCAAGTAGCGTCTCAGAAGTTGCACGAGCACGAGTGCATCTAAAGGCTTCGTGGTATAGTCATCGAAGCCAGCTTCCAAGCAACGTTCGCGATCTCCCTTCATTGCGTTTGCGGTGAGTGCGATGATGGGGCCTACATAGCCCGTGGCGCGCATGTGGCCAGCAGCTTCATAGCCGTCCATGACGGGCATCTGAATATCCATGACGACCGCATCAATGTTTTCAATGCCGCGCTGCTTCTCGAGTTCTTCGCAGCCGTGGCGGCCGTTCGTAGCACAAATCACCTCGGCACCGGCCTCTTCTAGGAAACACTGCGCCAGGTGACGCACTTCGCGGCGGTCGTCAACAATCAGAATCCGACCTTGCAAACGTCCGTTCGTTTCCACCGCTTCGTGCCAGTTGTCGCAACGATCGTCGGCCGGCTCGACCAACGCGATGTTGTCGAGGGCGCCAGTGGAAATGGTGGCGATGAACCGACTGCCCTCGTCGACGCGGCTCTCCACGGTGATATTGCCGCCCAACATCTCTGATAAACGGCGGCTGATGACCAAACCAAGCCCGGTGCCGCCGTAGTGCCGCGTGGACGAGCTATCGATTTGCGTGAAGGGGCGAAACAGCTTGCTGACTTGATCGGGCGTCATGCCGACACCCGTGTCGATGATCGAAAACTCCAACAGTTCTTGCTCTGGCAGGAGCCGGATGATCAACCGCACGCTGCCTGTTTCGGTAAACTTGATCGCGTTACCGATCAGGTTCACCAGAATCTGACGGACGCGAGTGGCGTCCGTGTCGATCGACTCGGGAATAACTCCGTCAAACTCAACGTGCAGCGGCAAGTGCTTCTCACCGGCGGGCACTTCCATCAACGACCGTACATCGTAGACAAGCGAATCAGGACGCACCCGCTCGCGATGTATCTCGAGCTTGTTCGCTTCAATCTTCGATAGATCAAGAATGTCATTGAGAATGCGCAATAGAAAACGGCCATTGCGGCGAATTGTTTCCACGCACTGCACGTTGTCGGGATCGGAGAGATGCTTCGAGAGAATATCGGCGTAGCCCAAGATTGCCGTCATGGGTGTGCGGATTTCGTGGCTCATGTTTGCCAGGAACTCACTCTTCGCTTGGTTGGCGGCTTCCGCTAACTGACGCGCTTCTTCCAGTCGGGCCTCGTAATGCGTCGCTTCAGTGATGTCGCGGTTTACTTCCATCACATAGTAGCCGTCATTACGAGTGACAAGCTGGTGTCGCGAGGCCACAATGACGCGGCGGCCATCGCGCGTGTGATGACGGATCCGACCTTCCCACTGTCCGGTGGCGAGGATCTTCGTCATGATCGTTTCGAATGGTTCCGGGTGCACGGACTGGAGCAGATCGTGAGAAGTCCGGCCGATCGCCTCCGACGGCGAGTAACCATAGAGCGCCGCTGCGCCGCCGTTCCAGTAGGTGATGCCGCCATCGACCTTCCACACCAGAATGGCGTCGTGTGACAAGTCAAGCAACAGCGCGTGTTCACGCAACTGCGCATCGGCGAGCCGTTGTTCCGATACATCAGTATTGGTGCCAAACCAGCGAACGACTTTACCGTCGTCATTGCGAATCGGCACGGCGCGGGACAGGAACCAGCGATAGCTGCCGTCTTTGCTCCGCAGCGGAAAGGTATCCTCCCAGAATTCGCCGGTGGCAAAGCAGCGCTTGATCTTGCGGACGACCCGATCAATGTGTTCAGGATGATGCACTTGCTGCCAGCCCCAGCCTTGCATCTCTTCCAGATTGGTTCCGGTGAATTCAAACCAACGTTGGTTGTACCAGAAGATGTAGCCCGTTTCGTCTGCCATCCAAGCAAACTGCGCGATGTTGTCAGCCATGGTGCGAAAGCGTTCTTCACTTTCACGCAGGGCCTGGTCAGCTCGCATCATCTCGGTGATGTCGCGAGAGATCGAGCACAGCTGCGCGGGTTCGCCATCGGGGCCCGCGACGGGAGTTACGACGACATCCCACCACTTCTCAGTACCTTTGGCAGTTGGGCACGCGCATTGAAAGCGACCTACTTCTCCCTGGCGGGCCTTCTGCAGGGCTTGTTCGACGATGGGGCGACTTTGTTCCGGCCAGAACTGCAACCACTCCACGCCGCACACCGTCGAGAAATCGTCGATCTCCATCGCGCATTGTCCGGGATGGTTCATCGATACGAGATTGCCATCAAGTGACAGGACCTTGACACAGTCCGCCGAGCTTTCGAGGACAGATCTTACGAATGCTTCGCTTTCTTGTAGAGCGACTTCCGCTCGCTTGCGATCGGCGATGTCGATGCCCGAGGGGATCAAATGAGTGATCCGACCTTGATCGTCGACGGCGGGGCCGATCATGAAGTCAATCATCGTCAGTTCGTCGCCGGCCATGCGAACAACGGCATCGTAACGTACGACTTCGCCGCGAGCGGCACGCTCACAAGCTGCCCGCAGTTGATGCGCCACACGCGGGTCATGCGACCACCAACTGCATTCCCAGAACTTTTTGCCAATCACGTCTGCCGGTTCCAGACCGCCAGCCACGAGCGCCGTTTGATTGGCCTGCAGTACGGTGCCGTCCAGGTCGAGGACACCGACAAAAGCCAGCAGGTTGTCAAGGATGCGGCGGAGATGCATTTCGCTTTCACGGACTTGCAGTTCTGCTCGCTGCCGTTCCGTGATGTCGCGGGCGATTGTCGAGTACGCCGCAACGTCACCGCTGTCACTCTTGTGGCACACAATCACCTGCGATAGCGGAATCACTTTGCCTGACCGTGTGCTAACAAGCGTTTCGCCTTCCCAGATACCGTTGGCGGTGGCGATCGGCAGCCATTCCTCGGCGAGTTTCTGCACGACGTCCGGCGGATGCAAGTCGGCAATCAGCATCGAATCGAGATTCTCGTCGGCAGGGATTTCCAACAGCGCGCGGCCGGCGGGATTGAGGTAGCCGATTCGGCCGTCGGATTCCGCGATGCCCACGAGATCCGGCGTGGCGTCCAGGATGGCCGCCAGGCGTTGCCGCAACGCATCGGCTGAACGGCGATCGGTGATGTCCAGCAATGTTCCGCTAACGTACGGTGTGATGGTGCCTGGATGCTGACTCAGCCGTCCATGAATTGCGACCCAGCGCACCGTGTTATCGCCGCGAACGATACGACATTCCAATGACCACAGGCTGTCCGGATCTTGGCAAAGCTCGTCGTAAGTGCCTTGGAATCTGTCCCGATCTTCTGCGGCGACGTGCCCCACCAACTCGGCCAACGTCCACGACTCGCGGGGAACCTCGTAACCGAAGATGCGATCAAAGTAAGCGGAGCGCCAGAGCTCGCCGGTCTCAGTATCGATGTCGAAGACGGCCAGATTGCCGCCCATCAAAGCTACATTCAGACGCTCCTCCGTCACTTGAAGATTCGTGACGTCGGAAAAGGTGACGACGATTCCACTCGGTCGACCATCCGTGTCTCGGTAGGGAAGCGCACGGCGAATGAAACGACGACCATCGAATGTGTGGACTAAATCCTCCACCACGGCGGCATCGTCGTGCACCATTTCAGGACACGGCAACGGCGGCATGTTCGCGGCGTTGGGTTGCAGGTCGATCAATGGTCGCCCCACATCAGATTGGATCAAGCGATAGATGGCAGTCGCCGCCGGCGTGAAACCGCGTACGCACAAATCGCCATCTAGAAACAGTGTCGCGATCTCGGTGCTCCGCAACAGGTTTTCCAAGTCATTGTTCGCATGAGCCAGCGATGTGAGTGCGGTTTGCACTTCTTCCTTGGATGTCTCAAGCTCCTCATTCGTCGATTGCAACTCCTCGTTCATCGACAGCAGTTCTTCGTTCGACGCCTTCAGGTCCTCGTTGACGGTCTCAAGCTCCTGCACGGTTCGCTCAAGGTCGTTGCGCGTCGACTCGAGTTCACGTTCGAGTTGTTCGACGATTGTTATCGATGCGTCTCGTTCCACATCCGCGACGAACTCGACACGCGGTACCGGTTCGCCGATATCTTGAAACGCCAGGAAGAACAGCCCCGACTCTTCGCCAACTTCGGGCATCGGTTGCACCGTCAGCATGACCCGTTGGACACCGCCAGGGCCGCGCACCGTCAACCGATCATGAACGACTCGGCGACGTGACTTCATGGCATCCGAGAGACTTGCCCGCAGCCCAACTCGCAAGCCGGTGCGAGCCATCTTGATCACATTGTTTTGAAAGGCGCCACCGGCCAGTTGTAAGTATTTTGACGTGTCCGCAGACAGGGCCAGGATTCTGGCATCTTCATCGACAATCGCCCATTGCGGGGAAAACTCATCGAGTAAGATTCTCTGTCCCAGTTGATGCAGGTCGACCTGCTGCTTGCCGTCTGTCGGGGAGATCCTTGCATTGGCCGCAGTCGCGCGCAGACGCGTCTCGTCGACCTCTTCAATCTGCGTGCTTTTGCGTAGAGAGATACGGTAGCGCGCGTCGATGACGCGAAACAGCTCTTTGTGATCGGATATGTTTTCGGACGGACCGAGAAACAAATGGCCGCCGGGACGCAGCGCGTAGTGGAAAAGGGGAATCAGCTTTTTTTGCAGATGCGCCCCCAGGTAGATCAACAGGTTACGACAAGAGATCAAATCGAGCTTCGTCAGTGGCGGATCGCTGATGACATTGTGAGTCGAGAACACGACCGACTCGCGAATTTCTTTAATGACGTGGTATCGATTGGCTCGTTTGACGAAGTACTTCTTCAAACGCTCTTCGCTAATGTCATCCTGAATACCAATCGGATAGACGGCGCGACGAGCATGGTGGAGAGCGCGATCATCCAGATCCGTTGCGAAGATTTTGATCGGCACTCGTAAGCCGCTGCGTTCCAGTTCTTCATGAATCAAGATTGCCAGCGAGTATGCTTCTTCGCCCGTTGCGCAGGCCGGCACCCAGACTCGCAATGAATCGCTGTGTTGGGCGTTCTGAAGAATTTTGGGGATGACCTTTTTCGACAAACTGCCGAACGCCTCTGGATCACGAAAGAAGGCCGTCACGGAAATCAACAGATCTCGAAACAGCGAGTGCGATTCCTCTTCGTCGTTCTGCAGACGCTGCAAGTACTCGTCAACCGTGTTCGCTTTGACGACCAACATGCGCCGCTTGATGCGTCGGGCCAACGTCGTGGTCTTGTAGTGCTTAAAGTTGTGGTCGGTCCGGGCTTCCAGGATTGCGGCGATGCGCGGAATTGCCGTGATCACGTCGTGATTGACACTGCGATTGACGTCGTCGTCATCCAAGTCATTGACATGACGCGCGTAGTTGATGATCTCGCGACCCATCTGCTCCGGCGCGAGCACGTGATCCACCATGCCCCACTGGCTGGCCGAGCGCGGCGAGGCATCGACTGCAGCTGAAGATTCACTTTGCACCAGCGTCAATCCGCCCGCATCGTGAATTGCCTTGAGACCGAGTGTTCCGTCGGTGCCGTATCCGGACAGGATGATGCCGACTGCCTTGCTACGATATTCCTCGGCAAGCGAAGAGAAGAAGTGATCGACAATCGATAGCGGTTGAGACTGCGTGTCCCCTTCACAACGCAGCGCATTGTGTTCGATCGCGACGCCTGTTTCTGGCGGAGTGAGATAAACCGTGTTTGCGGTCAGCTTGATTTTCTTATCGAATTCCTCGACGGGGCGCGCAGTCATCTGGCGAATCGCGGCGACGTCGATGCCACTTTCATTGATCGTGCCCGATCGGACAATGACAAATGCGCATTCTGTGGAGTCGCTCACGCCATTAAAGAACGATCGCAGCGCCGGCAAGCCTCCCGCGGCAGCGCCGATGCCCACAACAAGCATGGTAGACTGGCGACCACTCGTCTCCTCGGCCGATGCACGCAATTTGCGATTCACCATAGTCTGATTTGCTTCACAAGTGACAACCGTTCGTTGAACAACCGATCATTGTAGTGTCCAGCATCCGATATCGGTACCGCTTGGCTGTATCAATCACGTGGTGCGTGTCGGCAGTCAGGGTTCATTTCCCAGCGGCCTGACTCGCCCACCTGCCGCACGGTAATCTCGATTGACCCATTTGGCGCGGGCGTCTAGGATTCTTGCGAGCGGTGAGGACCCAAGGGCAACGAATCGGCGGTCCGTGTTTCCAATTGCAGACACGTGATCTCCTGACGACAACTGGAGCGGACCGCGAAATCGGCCGTCGACCGTGCGTTACCTTCGTCGAATCCTAAGTGTCATTATTGGCATCTGCATCATTGGTTGCGTGATGCTCTATTCGTTGTACCGCGCTTCGCAATCCGTACCAGAATTCTATCTCGAAGCGCTCGAGAGCGAGCCTGCATCGGCGACAATTGCCAGCGACGAATTGCAGCGTCACGTGCTGGAACTGCGACAAGAACTTCAACACGGCGAGAACTGGGAACTGGCGTTAACCGACGAGCAGGTTAATGGCTGGTTGGCAACCGACTTGCCGGAGAAGTTCCCCGGCCTCTTGCCGTCGCAACTTGAAGCACCCCGCGTGGCTTTCCGAGATGATGCGATCCGTGTGGCGTGTCGCGTCAATCTTGGCAAGCTCAAGGCCGTGGCGTCATTCAAACTCATTCCTACTTTGACCGAGGATCCCAACAAGCTGGCCGTCCGCTTGTCTGGAGTCAAAGCCGGACGATTACCGTTACCGCTGGAGTCGATCCTGGCACAGGTTTCGACGGCGGCGAGTCGTTCCGGTATTCCGTTGGAATGGACAAATGACGCCGGCGATCCCGTGGCGGTTGTGACGATTCCGACTGAGCGTCCCGAACTGCGCCGCGGAGTCGTGGTGCAGTCGCTGACCGTGATGGACGGTGGTTTTCGTGTCGCCGGAATCGCCGACATGCCTCAACGAATCGCGGAGTCGTCCGTCAGCTTTTCGAGAGACCATCGCTGATCAAGCGGGTTCAAGGTGAACCGCCAGCGACCCTGCAAATGACGGCCACTAAAACTGATTTCAAGCCGTTCTACCTCACGCCACCGCCACGCGAAAACTCCGGCATCCACTCGGCGAACGCTACCGCGGTTGCCTGAGATTGGTCCTTCGTATTCCAGATATGCCAGGCGATGCGGCGCTAGTTCGACGCCCTGACAGTTTGTGCGTACGGTCGGATCGTCATCCAACGCCCACGTGCGCAGCGTTGCGCCTTCCTCCAACATCAAATCGAAATGGCTGGTCCGCGTCGCGTCGTTTGGCAATTCGTGATACAGCAATACGAATCGCGCACTTGTCTTGTCGACTGCGGAAGGCTGCGGTCGAACGTCAGGTCCTCCGCCGATTGCATCAGGGGCTGGCGACCGTGACGTCATCGCGAACAACTCCCGTGGGTGTTCTCATACTGCGGACTTCCACTCGCGCCGTCAGATCGCCGGGACGCGATACTCGACAGCGGACACCAAACTCGATCGACTCGCCGGGACGCAGTGTCTGAATTGGTGTCATGCGAAACGTGCGCCAATCCAGTGTACCCGGAGCAGCTCGCACCGGTCCTGTATAGGTAACGAGTTTCAGTTGTGGTGGCAACTCAACCGTCAAGACCACATCGTTGTCGGATACATTCCGATTGTTGCGAATCACAATCAGGTAGTCGACTTCATCGCCGACTTTCCAGCGATCGCCACGCGAGTCGATGGTCACATCAAGTCCACGTTGGTCCTGTCGAATCGGTTCCAGTTGTCGATCGCGCTGGTGGCTTGTGCCGAAGGTATCGAACTGACTGCCGGGCAGCGGATCGGCGCCGCGCGGCACCGTGCGCGGGAGAGTGCGATCGTTTGGTTCGGGGGAGGTTCGGCCGGCGGCTCCGTCAGCTGGCAGTATCGGGATGCAATACTCGTCAGTCGCTCGGTCGCCGTCGGCGGACTGAACCACCGCTCGCACGCATGATGACGAAACGTTGCCATACAACGCCTCGCAGCGAACCTGAAATGATTCTTGGCCGCCCGGTTCGATTTGACTCACGTACCATTCGACGCGATTTCGCTGGGGTACGACCGGTCGCGGGTCGGCCGCCCGTGGTTCCAATTCGTTGTCATACTCGGTTTGCAACGAAACATTGACGGCGGGCGCGTCGCCTTGGTTGCGCACGGTGATAAAGAAGTTGCCGGGTTCTCCACCTTCGATCATCTGTTGCGGACCGGTGATTTGTACTTCCAGTCGCGAGCGGCGACGATCGACGTCACTTGGTGAACCCGCGTTGTCGTCGATCCGCGGAGGCGGATTGCTGTTTTCCACGCCCGTCACGCAGCGGCCAACTTGTGCCGGGGGAGCGCCAGTGGCGGTTGCTTCCAAGGTGTGGCACTGTCTGCCTGGTGCAACCACGCGGAAGGTCAAACCGACCGTTCGTTCCTGACCTGGCTGCATGGGACCCAACTGCCAGTCGATCGGACTACCGCCACTGACGTGTTCCAAGCCGGAATCGAATCGATCCGAAATCACCACGTTGTCTAGCGGCCGATCGCCTCGATTGCGAATCGTGACCGTGTAGTTGATCTCGCGTCCAACGGGTACTTCAAGCTCCGGATCCGGTCCCCACATTTCGATATAGAGCGCGTCGACGGTGACTTGCGTTGTCAGTGTATCTTCGACCGCCTGCGAACTGGGCGCCAGTGCGGAGACGATGTGTCGAACCACACCGCTTTGGGTGGCACGATAGGTGACCCGAAATTCGCGTCGTTCCCCAGCTCCCAAGGAATCAATGGTCCAATCGAGACGACTGCCGAATGCTTGCGCCGTAGGTGCCGTGCCAATCAGTTGGAAACCATTCGGAACCATCGCTCGCACGGTTACGTTTTGTAGTGCGAGTCCACCGGGATTGCTGACTTCGATTAGATAGTTGCCATCTTGCTGTAGGTCGAGTGATTCGGGGCCAGTGATATCGATCTTCAATTGGGACGTCGTCCAAGTCACGGCCGTCGTGCCCTCGCCCACCAGCAGCTGGTCTGTTGTGCCGCGAGCCGGGCGAATGACCTGTACTTGCACTCGCGCCATGCCACCTTGGGCCAGCGCCGGCATGATCTGGACGTTTGCCCGGCCCTCGGAGTCGGTCATGACTTCCTTTTGTGAGCTGCCGTCTTCAAACGTCGCAGTGGCATCCAAAATTCGGTAACGCACCAGCCAGCCCGAAATCGGACTTCCGGTGAGGCGACGTACAACCTGCGTCGTCAATGTATGTGGTGTGATGCCTTGCACGACCGCCGCTGGTGGCAATGACCACTGGCCATCAACCCAATGGATAACAGCTTGTTCAGTTCGCTGTTCCCAACCATCCAGATCAGGTGCCATCAGTGTCACATAGGTGTCACCTTCAATCGGTGATGTAACGCCTATCCAAGCTTGCCCCGATTCGACGATGACGTCGTCATTGGTTTGCACAGTACCGCGTGTCAACACCTGCGTCTTCTTGGAAGTACAGCCGACCGCGTAGTTGTTTGAAAGCAGCTCGGGTAACGGTTCCGCCAGCCACCCGCCTAGCGCACCGCGTAGTCCGAGCCGACCGACCATCGCTTGTCCAGGTTCGACAAAGTGACCGACGCTGCCTTCGGCAATCGCCCATTCAAGAGGCTCGCGCATACGGTAATAACCATCCCCACCGCAAACGCCGCCCAACAAAATGATCTCGCTGCCAACTGCGGCGATCTGTTGCTTCGGCATTAAAGTGACGACTGCCTGCGGGTTACTTGGCGAGCGGCTATGTCCCAGACATCCGGTGTTCGCATTGTGCGCCGCCAACATCGGGTCTTCGCAAACGCCAGGGACGAGCACGCGCGGCGCGACGGGGTCGGCCGGCAACTCGGGGACCGTCGCTGCGGCTTGATTGGGCAATTGAGCTGGCACTTGGCAATCCGGTACCGCTGGAGGGCTCGTGAAAGCAGGGCCCCGATTGCGATGCAGAAGCTGGTCCAGCAACGGACTCCTTCGCTGCCCGGTGACGGGATCGACGTCGTGACCAACAACGGTCGTGTAGTTCGGAGCAGGCAGCAGAATGCTGCGACCAGATGGGTCAATTGCAGGCAGTTGGAGACTCGCGCAGCCGACCGACAGCAGCAGGAATACCAGCCACCAACCGCGCCGTACCGATCCTATACCGCTCGCTCCGTCCACTGCCGGCGTCCTTCCTCACGCGATGGCCTGCGTTCCTTTTCAACAAGTTAGAGCCGCAAACTCGTGAATAGCGGCGGCTCCAGAGGAAGGTTAGCACGACGTTTTACGGTGTGATGCTTTCGGGAAACATTTCTCGTTGCAAAAACACCTCATAGTATTTGTGTTTTAGCGAATGTTCTGAATCGCCAGCCGGAGTTCACACCGCTAGGCGCGGCGTCGGCCCGAAAGCCCCTTGCCCCTGCTCGGCGCGGGCTACGGTTGCGTGCTCTGAACGCTGGTCTTGGCCGACGGAAACGAGCACTTGGATTTTGCAAATTACACAGAATAGGTTGTCTCGATCTGCAATGCCGTCTAAGATGCGAGACATCTTTTTCCCCCTGGATTGCCCAAATTGGGTGAGTTCGGTTCAAGGGGGCGGTGATGCCGGCCTTCGGGAGCGGACCCTGAAGCTGCGGTGTCGTCCGATCACGTGATGCCAAGGAGTAAATGGATGAAACGTGCCGTGGGGTCCCTCGGCTGCTCGATCATGTTTGTGGCGAGCACCTGGATCGTGGGTCATTCGAGTGCGGCGGAGCCGACTGTGCCAACCGGCGCCTCGACAACTCAGTTGGTCAATGTGATTTCGGCGCCGACGACCGCTTGGCGCGAGATAACGGATACACAGGTAGCGACTGCCCGTGGGCGTGCCACCCAGGCCGCACAAGCACTCGATCTGTTCCTCTCGCGTGGAACAGAGGAAAATCGTACTGCCTGGCAACAGTTCCTGGATTGGGAAAGCTTGCAAGCTCAATTGCAGGCAGCCGAACCAGACCCAGGCGTTTTGGGGGAAGTGCTTGCCAAGTTGGCCAGTGGCGAACAGGGCCTGGAGCTGCCGCAATTCGTTGACCTCCGCAATTCGCTGCTTGCACTGCGGCGTGTTGTTCAAGCCAAGCACGACGCCGACATCAATGCTCGATATAACGAGCAGATCAGTTCGCTAGAAAACAGCCTGCAGCAGGCGGAGTCGCTGACAGATCCTCAACTGTTGGAAGTTGCCACGCAGCTCGAGTGGCTTGAGCAGCTAGGACAAGCACCGGAGCTCGTTGCGCACGGTCGAGGCCAATTCAGTAGGCCTAACCTGTGGGTGTCGGCGTCGTCCAGCACTGTGTCGCGAGGTTTTTCTGAGCCCGTCTCGGAAACAACGCAACTAAACGAGATGATCCTGGGAACACACATCTGCGGTACGGCTCACACGAGCGGCACATTGAACGCGCGTCTGTTGCCCTGTTCTAGCGGTGCGGCGATCGAATTGCGCATGAGCGGCATCACGCACTCGAACACGGTTGGCCGGCAATCGCCGGTGACGATCCGCAGCCGTGGCGTGACGAACGTGCTGGCACGCAAACGTCTTATCATCGATCCGCTCGGTATTCGCTCGGAGCCCGCCTGTGCCACGTGCACAACGAACTCAGTCATCGACAGCATTAGTGCCGGCGATCGAATCGGCTCGCGCATGATTGAACGGATCGCTTGGAAGAAAGCCGGACAACAGAAAGGGCAGGCAGAACAGATCTCGTCGCGCCGTGCCGAGCAGCGGATCACTCAACGCATGGACGAACAGTCTAACGAGCGCATTGGCACCACCAACTACCGTTGGGAAACCGAACTGCGGGAGCCGATGCGAAAGCGTGGCAATTATCCGCGAGCACTCAGCATCTGGTCGAGTCCGGATCGGCTGCATCTGACTGCCGTGCAGGGACAGAACAGTCAGTTGGCTGCTCCCACGGCTCCGCCAGCTGCGCCGACCGACAACCTATCGGTGCAGGTCCATCAATCGCTGATCGCCAACACTGCCGTGAATACAATCGGCGGTATGACGATAACGGATGAACGTGCTCAAGAACTTGTCAAGGAATTGACGGGCGATGTGCCGGAAGAGCTCATGATCAAGCAAGATGAAGATCCTTGGTCGATCACCTTTGATCTGCAGCAACCTGTTGCAGTGTCGTTTAACGACAACCAGGTACGCATCGCAATTCGCGGTCGAAAATTCGTGCGCGGCAATCAGGTTGTCCGTCAAACGACTCAGATCGCTGCCAACTATCAGCTTCAGATCGCAGACGGTCGCGTGCAATTGGTGCGACAAGGCGACATTGACGTCAGTTACCCAGACAAGGATGG
>JAGQPK010000409.1 GCA_020426755.1 Planctomycetales bacterium | reverse complement strand
TGAAATCGCTCAGAAGGGCCAATTCAAACGACCCGAAATCGGCCTCTTTGGCGACAGTTTCAAAAACTCACACTCTCGTAGCGACCGCCCGAAATGCACGTCACGATCACGGCAATGTTGCGCTAGGTCGGCGCGTCACTCGCAACATTGCAAATGTCACTACGCGACATCTGGGCCTGGACAACGCACTAACCCAGCGATAAATCGCTGGGCTACCGTCATCAATCGCTACGCGATGGAGATTAATCTGCGTGTCAGCGCAGCATTCCTCAATCTGAAATCTGAAATCCGAAATCAGCATTCCGAATTCAACTTCTGCGCCGGCCGACGCAGACGCGTTACAGCGAATCTGGCGCACGCACAATTTATTCCGCTACGAGCGGTTTGTACTCGCCCGTTTCCCAACGGCCGATGTCGCTCCGATAGTACCGCGAGAACGGACTTTCGCTGGGACCGCCTGGCAGATTCGTCCAGGCGATGGGCGTACTCAGATCGGTGACCAGATGGTATGACGGCGCGAACGTCTGTTCGCGATTCGCGGTCTGAAACACATGGCCTTGAAACGGCGTGGCATGGCAACCAGGCATCGGGATGCGGCTGGTTTCAAAACCGAAGAGTCGCCCGACGCGGCCACTGGAAAAGAAGCGATTGATGAATTGAAAGTTGTTGCGTACGCGCCAGGGTTGATCCTGCGAAGCCTCAAGTCGGCTGGCAGCGCGACGAATCATCTCGCCTTTGTCATGATGTCGCCACCAAGTTGAATGACGGTCGAGCAGATGACGGTCGATAGCTGCCAGCACCATGGTCGAGTAGCCGGCTCGAGTACAAATGTAGAGCGCCCGACGCCACCCCATCATCTCCTCGGTACCGCACATTTCCATGAGCACATTGATGTACAAGCGCTGAAAGAGCGTCGCCTCGTGGCTATCGGCGTCGTAGCGGAAGTCCCAACTCTCCAACCGCTGCTTGAATTCGTTATCCGGCATGTGCGGCAGAAATACGCTAAGCATTTCGCGCGCTTGGATGCTCACCAAGTCATATTGCAGGTTCTGCATGTCTTCGACGGTGGCCCTAGGCAACTGTGACAACCGTTCGTCAATGCGTCGCTTGCGATAGTCCGGCAGGATCTGTGTTACCAGCAGCGGACCGTCAAGCGGATTCTGAGCTTCGTTGGCCGTGGCGACAAAGCCGTCCGCAGGATCATAGACGTGCGGCAAAAGCGAGCTCGACAGAAAGCCGTCCCAATGATTGCCTTCGTCCCAGGCAGGCAGCGGCACGAGTCCCTGATCGGGGCGTTTGCGACGCGGAAAACGGCCGCACCCCTGCAAACCAATATGACCGCCTGTGTCAGCAAATACGAAACACAGCGTGGGTTGCGGGCAATCACGCGCAATCCGCATGGCGTGCGCGGTGTTCTCGGCATTGATGACATCCAACCAAGTCGCAATCGCACGACCACCGCCACCGAAACTGCCTGTCCACAAGAATGATAAGTAACAACCAGGTTCGCTGTCAGCCGTCAGATTCCACTCCACGATCCCTTGTTCGTTTTCGTAGATCGGCAAGACCTCTGCCGTGCCACCCTTGCGGTTGATCGTCTCATCATGTCGGCGAAAATCAAGCCACTCTTCACCCCGGCGATACTGCCAACCTGTTGCTCCGCCAGGACGACAATCCTCAATGAAGTAATCGATCGTGTCACCTTTCATGTAGGTGACACCCCAAGCCAGCTTGTCGGTGCGAGCCACCGCAAACAGCGGGCAGCCCGGCAACGATGCGCCCATCACGTAATGGTCGTTCCAGCGCAGCACCGCTTCATACCAGATTGCCGGAAGTCGATTGATTTCCAGATGCGGATCCGAGGCCAGCAGCGCCCCACCTGATGCGCTCCGAGCAGGACTAACCGCCCAAGCATTGCTGCCGGCCAACCGTGGCAAGTCGGTAATCAAGTCGAGAGCGTTGTCCGATAGCTGATTCGACATGTGAACGCGCCGAATCAGTTCAAAGTCCAGATCGTCCAGACGCGGATGAAATAGTTCACGCAGCGCCGTTTCGTTCGCACCGGCGTGAATCAGGTCAATCAACAAACGCTCATTCTGCATCTGGCTGACGGCCAGTCCACCGAAGCTGAGCAACATGCCCACCAGCAGCACGGCTGCGGGATCCCAGGGATCCGGATAGAAGCCAGTCGCCCACATCGGCAGCGACCGGCCAGCCGCTTGGATGCCTGCGTTTATGCCATCGCAGTAGGCTTCGATCTGCTCACGCAACGGTTTGTCGAGCGCACCGACCTCAGCTTCCAAATGCCGGTGCAATCCAATTCGGCGAAAGTACCGGTCGGTCTCCAGCAACTCCGGCTTGTCGGAAATCAGCTCCGCGCTGCGACCACTAGCAACCGCTCGCGAAAATAGAATCTGCGTCGGGCGATCCGTCGCATGCATGTAACCGAGCCCGAATAGCGCGTCGAGCCAACTGGTTGCCGTGACGTGAGGAACTCCGTGTTCGTCTCGGTAGTACTCGACCGTGCGGCCTTCGTAGTCGACCGACTTGACCTTGCGCTTCGCGTCGGAACTCATCCCTGCACTCGCCCCCGTTCGCAATTCGACGACAGCCGCGTGTCATGCGACTTGCGTTCTAACCGGCGCAGCACGGCCTTTGTGCGATCCCCATCGATCGCGGTCACCGGCATCGCAGAACACCGAGCGCGCAACGAGACCGCGCAGCAATTCACGCCGCGATCCCGGCCTTGCCGGCTCGAAAACAGAAACCGGCCGTGAGTGGCCGGCGAGACAGACTGGCAGAAGGGGCCGACATGGGCGGCCGCGCGGCGGACTATTTCTTGCGGTGGCGAATCTTCGCACGCATGCGTCGCTTTTTCCGACCCAGTTTTCGCCGACCTTTTCCCGTTTTCTTGGTTCCCACAGACACTCCCCAAATTCAGTTTTTCTACGGATGAGCAAATTGTCATCTCAACGAACCCGTGAATATAACAATTCCAGACTGCCACGCCAACCGACAAAACTGCCCCCGCTAAGGGGGCGGTTGCCGCCGCCGGTTCGCCGCCACGTTAGCGTCGGTTCTATTCCGGCGCCGAAGCTGATTTCGGAATGCTGATTTCGGATTTCTGATTGAGGAATGCTGCGCCCCGAAGCTTGTCGTCCCCACCTCATTCAAAAATCAATACTCCGAAATCATCATTCCTCAATCACTCCTTCGAACCGAGACGCCCATCCATCCAATGCTCAGAACCGCGGCGGTGCCTTTCGGCGAACTAATCTGCCGCGGCTCGCGTTCTGCGGCGAACTAGTTCTCAATCGCACTGCGGGCCAACAGCAGCAACGCATTGGGATCATACGGCTTGCGGAGGAAATACTGACATCCGGCGGCGCGTGCTTGGCGAACGATGTCCGTACGATCCATGCCGCTCAGGATGATGACCGGAATCTCGCACGTCTCCGGTGCATCGCTCAGGCTCTGACAAAACGACAACCCGTCACCGTCCGGCAAGCCGACATCCATGATCACCAGATTCGGATGATACAAGTCGACCGCCAATCGGCCAGCCTGAATCGAGCTGGCCGTAACGACGTCGAACCCTTGCCGCTGGAGTGCGGTCGAAAGCACTTCGACGTGATCCGGTTCATCGTCCAAAACCAGAATTCGCCGTCGAGCATCTTCCGCGATGTCGACGGGCTGCAATTCCAAAATGGTTTCCTCGTGCCACATCATCGTGACTCCCGTTGGTTTGGTAGCTGGCGGGCATCGCAACCGTGCGAACTTCAATCGCTGCAACTCCGACAGTCCAGCAAATCGCTCATCTTGCGACGATGACAATGCAACGAGCTGGGTAACCTGAGTTAAGTAGCGAGACCGTCGCAAAGGTGCACGATGCGCGACACCCTGTCAAATCTGCGGACTGGCAAAGTTTCCAGAATTGCGCAGCCACGTTAGATTTACGCAGATTGTTCCGGCCTTAGCTGGAGCGCTCGAAGCGAATCGAGTTCGTCGATCGGCGCGAGCCGCACGGAATGGCGTTTTCACGCAATCAGTCGGACCGTTGGCCCTTGATCGCACGTCGCCACGGAGTCCCAGCCCTGCGGACTGGGCTAGGCAATCCGCTGGGGCGTTGCCCCGAAACACGCGTCAGTAGGCCGAACCCACGTCGGTAGGCCGAAACACACCTCAGCAGACCGGAACATGCGTACGTAGGCCGGAACACACTTCGGTAGGCCGAACACACGCCAGCAGGCCGAATACAAGCAGTCCGCGGAACACACGCCAATACGACTCTGCGCCGACTTCTCCAGCAGGATGGAGGACAACCGCCTTGCGTGTTACAGGACTTCCCGCGCGGTACTAGCGTCTTCGGCGTTCTTCACCAAGCAAAGCCAGAGAGCTGTGCCAGCGCCAACTGCAGCGCGTGCGTTCCGAGTCGCCCGTGGCCCTGCGCCTGCAGGGCGATGTAGAGCTGATGTGCCAGAGCCAAGCCGGGCAGCGCGAGATTCATTCGTTTGGCCTCGTCCAAGGCGATTCCCATATCCTTGACGAAGTGCTCCACGAAGAAGCCCGGATCGAAGTTTTTGGCAATGATGCGTGGACCCAAGTTGTTCAATGACCAGCTACCGGCGGCACCCGATCCGACGGACTTCAACACGGTTTCCAAATCGAGTCCGGCGCGGTGTGCATAGAGTAATGATTCACACACCCCAATCATGTTCGTGGCGATGAGGATTTGATTGACCATCTTGGTGTGTTGACCGGCACCTGGTCCGCCTTGATGAACAATGGTTTTGCCCATCACTTCGAAGCAAGGCATCACCGCGTCAACGGCCGGCTGATCACCGCCGACCATGATGGACAAACGAGCTTCACGCGCACCGACATCGCCGCCCGAAACCGGAGCATCCACGCTGGCACATTGCCGCTCGGCGGCTGCCGCCGCGATTTCAACCGCCAGCGACGGTTGGCTCGTCGTCATATCAATGAGTAGCGTTCCGGGGCGCGCGCCCTGCAATGCTCCATCAGCACCGAGCATCACCTCGCGCACATCTTGCGGAAAACCCACGATGGAAAAAATGATGTCGCAGGAACTTGCCATCTCACGCGGCGATGACGCCCAGGTGGCACCTGCATCCAACAGAGCTTGGGCTTTGCTGCGAGTTCGCGTATACACTCGTGCGGCGTAGCCCGCCTTCAACAAATGGCCGCACATCGACGCTCCCATGACGCCTGTGCCAATCCAGCCGATCGTCGTCGTGCCGGGGGTTGCTCGGGAAAAATGCATATCGTTCTACCAACGGTCTTAAGGACGGGGGAGGATTTCGGAGAGAAGGATTGCCGTGCCGTTTTGCTGTGGGGAAGCCA
>JAGQPK010000408.1 GCA_020426755.1 Planctomycetales bacterium | reverse complement strand
TGCCAGCCAGGGCGCTGTGGAAGCGATGCCCATAGGGAAAGTGAACATGCGGAAGTGAGTATTAAGCTGGCCGTTGGCGGAACGGATCAACACGAGCTTGCCTTGTTGGTAAGTCGTAACGGCCAGGCTGATCCCCAGTTGTTCCAGCAGTTCAGGGAAGTTCGCAGTGTAGGTGCTGCGTAGCGGATCGCTCGGTATTGAAGTCATTGGTCTGAGAGTTCTTGTGCAAGTTGACAACCGAGTCTTTTCGCATGTGTCGCAGTTAGTTGTCGGTACGTGGTCCGCGAAATTGGCGACATGCGAAAGTGAAATGCTACACGAACGCTCCGGCTGACTTGCGTTGTCGCTGAGATGGCGACATGGCGAGAATCGCGCTGGCTTGATCCTTAAGAGCACTGCTCGCTGCCGCAGTTTTGACTGACTGAGATAAGGGCGGTCCGTTGGATTCGTAGTTGCCCCAGCGGAACGCGGACACCAGATCGCTCGTCGTGAATTCTCCGTCGCAATTCCAATCACCCGTTAACCATGTTGAGTTTCCCGCCATCGTATCTTCGAACTGCCCCGCGCGAAAGATTGCGACCATGTCGGACGAATCAAAGTTGCCGTCCAGGTTCGCGTCTCCCACGGTCGAGCGGAATTCTGTTTGGATATATTGAGCCAGATCGGTTAGGTCCACAATGCCATCGTTGTTGTAGTCAAAGGCCGCATCGACTGCTCGGATGCCGCGGCAAAACTCGTCGACCTCTGTGTCTCGACCGCGTTCGAAGGCTCCCATGTCGGCCCGCGTACCGATGAGCCGCGCGTAGGGTTCGCCACGTTGGTCGAAGGTCGGGGATGACGCCACATCGTCACTAGCGTGATCAATGGCGAGACTGTCCGCGGCCAAGGCGTGTGTGAGCGAAGTCCCGCCATTGTACGCTAGCGGTAACAGGTGCGGATCGATCGCTCCCTGTTCATCACCGCCAACCCAATTACCCTGCTCATCGGGTGAGGTGGCTCCGGTTTCTAACAAGGTTGTTCCTTGCTGATATCCAATTAGACTGTGCTCGATGGTTGGCGGGACGCTCAATTCCCTGACATACAGTTCGGACGGTGTCGGGGCATCCGGATTGTCTTGGTCTGGGCCGTTCTCGGCGAAGTTATTGGCGACGATTGAATTCGTCAACTTCAGCGAGCCATTATTCGCCGCGATATGGATCCCGCCGGCGCTGTCGCGGTTTCTCACCCGATTGAAGGCAATCGTGCTGAAGTTGATTTCCACCGCACCTTCGGCGTAGATTCCGCCACCGTGAGCGTCTCCATTGAATGGCTGAGCCACGTTATTGCTAATGGTGCTTTGAACGATCTTGAGTTCCCGTTGCGCAAAGATGCCACCGCCCTGCGACGCGGTATTGTTCGCAACGGTGCTGTTTTCGATGGACGCAACTTTTGCGGCGATGCCACCGCCCAGAGCTTCGACTACGCCGAACGCCAGATTGTCGGCGACGAGACTCTCCTGCATGACTAAGGTGTCTGCAAAGATACCAGCGCCATTTCGGCCGGCCCAATTATCGACGACTCTACTGCGAACGATGGTGACATCTTCTGCATACACGCCGCCGCCACTCGCCGACTCATAATCCGCAGCACGATTGCCAGTAATGACTGAATCGACAAGAGTCGCACGTTTGGCCAGCACGCCGCCACCATTGCGCTGACTCGTGTTGTTCTCAATCACACTGGACCTGATGGTGACGTCGCCCAACACGACGATACCACCACCATGTCCACCTTCTTCTCCTGCGCCAACGTTGTCTGCGATCCTGCTGGAAGTGATAACCGCCCGCTGTGCCACTAGCCCGCCTCCGGCATTTCCGAAATAGCTGTAGCCAACATTGCCGCTGATCTCGCTTCCCGTGATTGTAGCGGTGCCTGCCGTGTACACACCGCCGCCTGGCCTTTCGTTGGCACGGTTGCCAGAGATAACGCTTTCGAGAATCGTGACATCACCCTCCGTAGAGATTCCGCCACCGAAGCCACCGATTCCGCCGTACCAGCCCGAGTTAAGATTATTAACGACCGACGATCGCATCAAAGTCACGTTGCCTTGCGCGTAGATCGCTCCTCCAGACGGTGTATCGTCATCTTGCTTGTAAAGTAACTTGTTGGCTTCGAAGTGGCCTTCGTTCACATCAACCGCGCCGCGCGTGTAGACTGCACCGCCCCCAATCGCTGCCGTTTGATTCTCGATGAAACGGGTTGAAGTGATCGATATGTCGGCCGTCGAATAGATTGCGCCTCCGCCGAATTGTGCGAAATTCTTGGAGAACTGACAATCGTACAGTTCAAGCGATTCTCGCGAGTTGATTGCTCCCCCGCCGCCGGCCGTATCGCCGCCAACGATTGTCAAGTGCTGGAGCACGACTTGGCTGTCGGCCGAGTCATTGTTGTCGTCGATTCGGAAGACACGGCTGCCTGCTCCATCATGAACTTTGGGAGTCGGATCGAGGGCCGCTGCATCGATTGTAATTCCTTGTCGCAAGTCCGTGGCGCTGATCGTCAAGGCGCGCGTTATCGAGATCTCACCCAACGCTAGAGAAATCGTTCCGCCGTCAAGCTCTGGTGCAAAACGGATGGTTGCTTCACTACCTGCCAGCGAGATCGCGTCGCGTAACGAAACGTCACCGTCGTCAATCCGTCCGTCGACTTCGTCGACGAGCGTTGTTACGATTAGCTCTCGATCGTCGAGTTGGCTGACGAAGTCTAAACTTGTCGCGCGATCTGGCGCGCCACCGCTTGTTGATCGCACACGGTCGAGTCCAATAAAACTCAACGTGTATCGACCCGGGGCCGCAGTGGCCGTCTCTAGGCCTCGGAGTAGGTAGGTCCGATCGTCGACTTGCTCGAGTTGCTGTTGATGTGTAAGTAGGTCGTCCGCAGCGTTGCCGGGATGCAGCGCAAAATCGCTCAATTGTAGGGCAATGATCGGCCCGCTGAATTGAACTTGGATCGCATCGATCACGTCGGTATGCGGCAGACGGATGGGCTCGATTGTGACCTCGAGCGACTGGTGTTCGTGGCTACCCATGTCGATGCGACCGTCGACGATGCGTGGATACGCAGCGCCTCGCGCATCAAGCAGGCCGTCGTTAACTACGTCGGGATTGCCCCGATCAATCACGGGACTATCGGGTTGCGGTGCGTACGTTGGCATCGAACCGCCGTTGTCTTGGAGGGGATACAGACGTGGATCCACAGGCGACTCTGAAATTCCGATGATGTTTCCCCGTGCGTCAGGTACTCCCGGCGTGAGTGGCACCAGATTGGTTCCCGTCGCATCGCCAATCAAACTGAAATTAGTGATCACGCTTGGCGCGCCAATGTCAGGGGCGGTGCCGTCCGACACGTTGTTGGCCACGATCGAATTGTGGAGCGACAGCGTTCGCTGAACGACTATGCCGCCGGGCGAGCGCGTGGGTAGTTCGCTGTTGAACACGACTGTGCTGGACGTAATTGTTGCGTCTCTCGCAATGACGCCAGCGCCGACACCTCGCGACGACTCATTCTTCGCGACTGTGGAGTTTCTCAGCGTCAATGTGCTGGCACAAACTCCCGTGCCACGATTGCCACTGATCAGACTTGACGAAATTGTGGTGGCACCAGCTGAGACCCCTCCGCATTCTCGCGCTGAATTCTCTCGGACGATACTGCCGGACATCGTCAATTTGTCGGTTCGAATTCCGCCACCGTCGAACGCTCCTAATTCTCCAATCCCGGTTGCATTTCCTTCAATGCGACTGTCCGTTACGGTTGTCCTGGCGATGCTGTGGATGCCTCCACCATCTGTTCGAGCGGAATTGTCGACGATTTGCGTCGAAACGATGGTTAGCGCGCCACGTGCATAGATGGCCCCGCCACTGGAGCGGCTCTGGTTATGAGCGAGCGTGCTGTTTTCGATGTGGGTCGGACCCAGGCTGAAGACTGCACCCCCGTCGGCATCCGTGGGAATCGTTTGGTTGTTATGGAGCGATACGTCGAATAGACTGAATTGGCCGAAGGTTAGCGAACGAATCGCGCCACCTCCGTCATTGTTGTGTAGACCGGTCGAGGAAGTCGCAAACCGACCTCCCGTCAATTCGAGCCCCGACAAAATGAAGTCGCCCTGGGCCGCCGTGTAGTCAAAGATTGGCGATTTCTCATCGGCGTCGATTATCAATCGTTCGCTGCCGAGTCCCGTGATCGTGAGTGGACCCGTTATTTTGAATTCGCCACTCGTCAAGCGAATCGTGTTGGGCGATTCATCCGCAAATTCAAAGCGAATTTCGTCCGCTTCTGGTGTCGCATTCGCCAACGCAATCGCTTCACGCAACGAAGTGACGTCGTCAGTTTTCGCGACGATATCTTCGGTGGTGTCGACCGTGATCACGGCCAGCAGACGACGATCTTCGAGCGAGTCAATTAGCGGTCTGAGTCGTGCTTTACGGAGAAACGACTTGCGGCCCATGGCAACCTGACAATCTATGGCTCGAAGTGACGCCGCCGTTGCGGCGCACAGAAGGCGTTTTGGGCTGTGGAATGACACCTAAAAAAGCTGAGACAAACAGAAACGAATCAGTTGTCTCTGTCAACTGCTTTGTTCGTGACGTTAAGACCTGGGTGAGTCTATATGCATCAAGTGTATCATTTCGCGTCTTTTGCTCGTTTCGCGGTTGATGTCAGAGGGACGGACCGCGAAATAGAAGAAGTATGCGATAGATGGATCTTGAACTGGGGCGTACGGAAATGCGTTAGTCGAGCAGTGCAAAGAGCGTCTGCCGGCATCTGAACGCAAATCTGGTTGAGTTGTCCCGAGCGAGCGCAAATAATAGGACGCTTGTCGGGCTGTTCTGTGCGGTGGTTAGTTGTCGGTTATCGTCTGAGTTGCTCAGGAGCATTTTGTGGACATGAGGTTGCGGATGTTGACTAACGTCAAAGGCCGGCGTCGTTGGCCACTTGTCTCTGTTTGCTTACTTATCCCGCTAAGTCACTTGATCGTAGCGCCCGCACGCGGCGACGAGGATCGTTTCGCGACACAAGTCCAGGCCCTGTTGCAAAACTACTGCTACGATTGCCACGGCGAAAGTACGCAGGAAGGGATGCTGAATCTGCAGCAGTTTCAGTCAACGGCGGACGCCAACGCTCGACCGGAACTCATGTGGAGCGTGTTGAAAAACCTGCGTGCTCACGTGATGCCGCCGGCTGATGCTGCACAGCCGACCGCTGAGGAGATTGAGCAGATTGCGAGCTGGATTAAGTTCGATGTGTTCCGACTTACTCCCGAACATCTCGACCCCGGCCGGCTGACCGTACGACGTTTGAATCGGCGCGAGTACGACAACACGATTCATGACTTGATG
>JAGQPK010000407.1 GCA_020426755.1 Planctomycetales bacterium | reverse complement strand
CGGCGTTTGCAGAATCTGTTGGGCGGCGGTGTCCAGGCCTGCTTTCGCGGTCCACGCCTGTATGACGCCGAGACGACGCGACAGATGTTGAAGCGCTGGGTCGCTTTTTACAAGCAACATCGCGAAATACTCGACAGCGATCTCGTGCCCTTACGTCGCGCGGATGGTCGCGACTGGGACGGCTGGCTGCATGTCAAACCGGGCGCGCACATTCCGGCTATGGCGATCATCTACAATCCGCTACCGGATGCGATCGAACGGACAATCGATGTGCCGTTGTATTATGCCGGCTTGAGTGAATCCGCACGCGTGACAGTTGGCGATGGCGAATCGCAGACGGTGAAACTCGATCGTCAGGAAACGGCGCGAATTCAGCTCAAGATTCCCGCGCACGGCTGCCAGTGTATCGTGTTTGAATGATGTCGCCATTTGTCATTCTTCGCGCACGGGGTGACCGTCGCCCTCCCCCTGAAGCCCCTCCCGGACTGGGCGTTCCAAGAAAGTTGAGAGCCAATTGCGGCAGGGGGACTGCCGCACCTCGGCTCAGCAACGCGCTGGAGGGCTGATGCGCAATTCACGCCGATCGCGTATTCTGTCGCATTACGATGACTGCTCGCCAAGATTTCCCGTGTCTGCATCGTCCGCCGTCTCGGCTAGCAGCGCGGCTACGCCTTCGACCGCAGCTCGGAGCGAACGGGCAGCCATTAGAAAGTTCGTGTGCTGCGAGATCTCGGGTTGAATCTCGAGAAACAATCGTGTTGCTTGTTGCAGCTTGCTGAGTTTCTTGCGAGCTTGCTTAAGATACGTCGCGGCATCGTTTTCTGCGTAGGGCTTACCGAGTGCTAACGAGTAGTCGTAGAGCACCCGGTGGACTTCGCGCAGTTCGTCATCTTCGGCCGCTTCGTCACTATGCTTGAGAAACGTTCGCACCATCCAGACGTGAGTCAGCAGCGTATCGATTTGCTGCATCCGATTAAGTGCGGACATTGCGGTGCTTTGCCTTCAATCAACGCGACGCATGTATTAACGCCTGAGCTACTTCTCTTCGGGCGTTTCGGTTGGGGCAGTCGCAGGGGTATCTTGTGAAGCAGGCGTAGGAGCCGGATCCAGCGGTGCCGCGGCATGTGTCGTGGGCTTGTCACTGTGCGACGGTGTGCTGTGTTTACCCTTAGGCGAGAAGAAGAGCACCATGAAAGCGCCAATGCCGATCATGATCGTGCCGGCCAAGAAGAATGGCAACTTGGGACCCGCGTCGGCAGGAGTGACACCGGCAAAGTACATCGATAGCGAGGCACTGACCAATGGGGCTCCGGCGAACACCAGCGGCATGACGAATTGAGGTTTGCCACCGCTGAAGAACGCCAACACGATGCCTAATGCGCCCACTGCGCCGGCGGTGCCTGCAGCCATGCTCCAGGTCAGGCCCTTGGCATTCCAACCCGTCATCAGTTTCCCGTTGGACATCAGAATGATCACCGGGATGATCACGGCCACAATAAAGTACGCCAATCCGACACAGAGCAGCGGCTTTAGGCGGTCATTGCCAAGTGCGAACTGCCCCTTGTGCAGCACGGGGCCGTACATTCCCCAGCAGAGAATCGTGAGCAGAATGCCGGGCAGGGCGAGAATAACGTCTTTCATCGATTTACTTCTCCAGTTTTTGTCGGCGGCTTTTCAGCCCGGCCAGTGTATCACGCAGCCGGTTCACGCGCAAGATGCTTGACTGATACCGTCATTCCTCACGCAATCCGCGCACGATGGTGTCGCGCAATGCCGGCCGGATCGCCAACCAACCGGATACGGCACCGACGATCAAGATGAGTGACAAGATTCCGGCCAGCGTCAACCACGGTGGTCGCACTTCCGTCGTCAACGCCTGCGGTAACACGGCAATCAGCGCTGTCATGACGCCGACTGCCAACCCGCCCAACAATAACGTGAAGTGTTCGCTCATCACCAGTCGCTGAATGCGACGCGGTGAAAAACCAGCGGCCCGCAACAAAGCCAATTCTTGGCGACGTTCGAATACGTTGCGAAGTTGAACGGAGACGAGTCCGAAGGTGCCCAACAAAAGTCCGAGTCCCCCTAAACTTTGAAATGTCGATAGGTATGTGTTCTGCACCGCCATCAGATCCGCAAGTCGCTGAAAGGGATCAATCGATTCCCAACCTTCATCAGCGTAACGGTTGACTAGGGCAGTACGAACCGTTGCTACGGCCTCGGTTGGACTGTCGACGCAGAAAAATTGGTAACCGCTGTTGTCCGGGAATTTGGCGAGTAGGTTTTGTTCGCTGACGAGCAGACTACCCTGCAACACACTGTTGGCCAATAGTCCCACGACTTTGAACTTGATCGTACCGGCAGCATCGTAGTCGAGTTCAAACTCTTCGCCGACTCCGCGATACAGATGCAGGCTGTACATCGCGGTGTTCTTATCGAGTACGACGGGAATGAGTGTGGGATCGTCGAATGTGGTTTGCAGTAGTCGCCAGGGATTGTGAGCGCTCTGCTCGTCCGCAGCTGCTTTCCCCGCCCAGGCAAATGACGTCGCATCGGCAGCGTCGAAGTGCGCCACGAACGTCGGCGTGACTCCCAAGACTTGCGGCTGGCTAGCCTGATAAAGGTTGCGGCAACTGGCGTCGTCACCGGCTTGTAGGCGCAACGGCAAGATCTGGACGGTACTCAATTCATCAGCGTCGTTGCCGAACAGTTGCGAACGGACCTCTGCATCTTGAAAACTGTCAAATACGGGACGGTCTGTTTGACCTAGTAGCGCGAAGCCACCGGTTCCGGCAGTGGTAGGTGCTAGGCGAAACGCGCTGATGGCCACAATCAAAAAACTAGCTGCCGCCATGAGGCCGATTGTCAATGTGCTCCGCGTCGCGTTGCGACTGACATTCAGACGGGCAAGATCCCCCAGGCTGAACGCGTCAGGTGCAGCGGTTCGCTGCCGCGAACGATACTTTAGCCCGCGCGCTACGAGCAACAGCATGGCGATCAGTGCGGCACCACCACACGAGAAGAACGCTCCAGCCTGAGCTTCGCCCGACAGAAACGCCGCACTGAGCCCCGAAGCAATGGAGATTAACCACATCGTGACGATCGTCCGCTGTACCGTTCGTTCCGAAAAACGCGCCGGTTGATTGCCCGCTTGAACCTGCCGGGCCAGCAATTCTGACGCCGACATGTTACGCAACCCAGCGATCGTGAACCGAATCGTCAGCAGGCTGGTGCCAATGCTAACGAGCGCACCAATCAACAGGCTGAGTGGTGTTACATACAATTGGAGGAACGGCGTCGTGACCGCTCCGACCCACCAAGTGCGCAGGCCGGCAATCATCAAAGCCGCATAGCCGATGCCTGTCACAGCGCCTAAGATCGCTCCCGCCAGAATTAGCCACGACCCCTCGTTCAAATACATTCGCGTGATGCGCGGGCGCGGCAACCCAACGGCCAACAGGAGTCCTGTTTCCGAGGACCGTTGCTCCAATCGAAGTCGAAACAGCAAGCTAACGAGCATCAACGCCGCGATTGCGACAAACGATCCAAAGCCCAGGAATAACAAGTTAAAGGGTGTCGTGCCGTGTGCCGCGCGTAGCCCGTCTGCCTTAAGGTGCAGTAAGCGAAAGCCAAACGCGGCCGGTTCATTCTGAATCGCGGCCGCCAGCCTAGCCTCGAGTTGATTGCGTTCACGATCTTCGCGCCAACTGATACGCCACGATGTCGTTCGTCCAAATCGGCTTGCCCACAGTCGATCACCGGCGGCCTTGCTGATGAATGCTTTGGGCGTCGTGCGATGTTCGTCCCAGTAATCTTCATCGCGTGGTTTGCGGATCCGACGATAGTCGAAGGGGAAGGGCGGGTCCCAATCGTCAATGCTTTGTTGATCCGTGATTCCCGGGACGGTCGGCGTCAGGTCCGGGTCCGTCGCACGCGAACGTGGGGCCGCGAATTGTGCCGGTCGATTGCGTGAATAGGGTTGGCTGGCAGGAGTCAACGGTACAATGGCGCGGAGCCGGAATTCGGCCGCCGTTTCTTTCGCTTCCCCGTGCGTCGTTTCTGGAGCGAAGTAGCTTAAACGAATCGTATCGCCTGGAGCGGCCTGCAAATCGTTCGCCGTCCAGTCGTTCAATACGATCTCGTGGTCCTCAAGGTGTTCGATCGGCTGTCCAGCGACATCAATGAGCGGTGTTAAGGAATTCTCCTGCTCGACCGCGCTGACGGTCGAGTAGGGGACTTCGCCAGCGACGTCCGCTTTGGTAATTGAGTTTGCCAGATAGGTGTAAACTGCTTCGTGCGGCGTATCACTCAGTGTGGCTTCGACGGCTCGTTCCGCTTCGCGGCTAAAGATCATGGCGTCAGTCGTCAAACTCAGATAGCGAAACGGCGGCTGAGCTGCATCTGTCTCGGTGTTAGCTGCGAGCTGGACCGGCAGTAGATGCAGCCCAGCATCGTCCAGGGTGAGGCTCAGGCGGGAACGGAGCGCGTCAAGTTGTGAAGTGGTTGCCGCGCTACGCCGATCCGGGCCGGTGAACACGACCGCATTGACTCGCGAAGGCTGTTCAAGTTCCGCTTGCAGCGTTGTCAAATCCGTGAAAGCCGTGCGCGGCAACGTCTGGGTGCTCTGTAAGGAGAAGCGTGCCAGGCCAGCGGCGGGCAAAATCTCGATGACTGTCACGTCCGCGAGTGTGGCAACACGACCCTCGCGTTCTGCCATTACGTTGTCACCGGCGATCCGGGATTCCTTGGGCAGCCGAATCACGATCCGGTCGCCAATACGAACACCCAATTCATCTGCTAGTGGTTGGTTAATGACAACCTCGCGTCCCTGGGGCAATCGGCTCGGTCGCGGGCCTTGGCGTTGTGCATCCCAGAAACTAGCGTCACTTCCAATCAGCGTCACTTGTCCAGCACGCTGGATGGTATCGTCGTGGCGACGCTCGAGAGTTATCTGTGGCAACAAGATGACAGGGACTGCACCAGAAAAACCTGCGACTGGTTTTGCGTTGAGATCCCAGCGTTCGACGGTGGCCACCGGAAAGAAATGGTCGGCCAGCAATAATTCACTGATCAGGCCAAGTCGCTCCAACGTCAGTCGCTCAAGACTGTGTTTGACAGAATCACCGACGATCAACGCGCCAGTCAACACCGCGGTGCTGGCAATCACACCGAGCAGGACCGCCAAATTGACACGCCAATGGTAGCGCAAGCCCTGCCAGGCAAAAATCCGTTCATTCAGCGCGGCGGCAGATTTCATGTGATTCCGTCATGTCAGTTGGCAGGAACGAGTTGTCCCGATTCGAGTTGGTAGCGACGTTGCAGACGTCGGGCCAACGCATCACTGTGAGTGACCACGATCAGCATGGTGGGTGGATTC
>JAGQPK010000406.1 GCA_020426755.1 Planctomycetales bacterium | reverse complement strand
CAAGCTCCGAGAAGCGGGCAGAGAACCGCTGGATCCGGCAGCTCGCGAAGTGCTGATTCGACGCGTTTACTTCGATTTGATCGGCTTGCCTCCTGCGCCGGTCGAGGTGCAGGCGTTCGTCGCCGACAAGGATCCGGCCGCATATGAAAAGTTGGTAGTCGACTTGCTCGAGCGGCCCGAGTACGGTCAGCGATGGGCTCGTCACTGGCTCGATTTGGTTCGCTATGCCGAGTCCGACGGGTTTAAGGCCGACGTCTATCGACCGAACGCGTGGCATTTTCGCGATTACGTCGTCCGATCACTGAATCAAGACAAGCCGTATGATCGCTTCTTGCAAGAACAATTGGCGGGCGATGAGTTGTTCCCGGATGATATGGACGCCCGCGTCGCGACGGGGTACCTGCGACTCTGGCCGTTGGAAGACAATCAGAAAGATGTCATGCGACAATGGTCGCTCGTGTTGCAAGACGTCACCGAAGTAACGGCAGAAGTGGTCATGGCGATGGGTGTGCGTTGTGCCCGTTGTCACGATCACAAGTACGATCCGATTCCGCAACGCGACTACTATCGCTTGCAAGCTTTCTTTGCGGCGATGTTGCCGCGCGACGATCAGCAGATTCCAACCAACGGCGACTCGAATGCGATGTTGGCCTGGGAGCGTGAAACATCGGAACTGCGACGACGCATGTCGGAAGTCGAAACACGCCACATCGCAACTGCACGCAAACAAACGATCAAAGCCTATCCGCCCTACCTGCAAGAGCTCTACGCTCGCCCGCTGGAGAGCTGGAGTCCGCTCGATCATCAACTGGCATATCTTGCTCGACCTCAAGTCGAAAAGAAGCCGGCGTCAGAACTGGAATTCAAAGGCGATATGCGTAAGGCTTGGGACGAACTGTCGAGTGCCATGCGAACGCATCGCGACCTCCTGCCGGATCAGCTTGATAAGATCATGGCCACCTCGGATGTCGGGACCAGTGCCCCACCGACCTATCTGGGCGACAATCCTGAGTGGGATGAGATTGCCCCTGGTTTCCTTTCGGTACTGGAGGGAGGCGATGCATCCATTGAAGCGGTCGACACGGTGACAACCGGTCGCCGCGCGACGTTGGCCAAGTGGCTCACTCAGCCCGATCATCCGCTGACATCGCGTGTGATCGTCAACCGTATTTGGCAACAGCATTTCGGCCGAGGCATTGTCGAAACAGCCAACGACTTCGGCCGACAAGGCACACCGCCTACTCACCCGGAACTGCTGGACTGGTTGGCGGAACGGTTTGTCGCGGACGGCTGGAGTATGAAGAAGCTTCACCAACGGATCGTCACCAGCGCGACCTACCAACAGGCGACGCTGACCGACACCGACGACCTGCCGCTCGATACGCAACTGGTGCGAGGTTGGTTGCCACGACGCATGGACTCTGAACAAATACGTGACGCCATGTTGGCCAGCAGTGGCGAGCTGCTGCCCTATGAATCCGCCCCAAGCGTTAACAGCGATGTGCCGGCCCGCTCGATTCAACTCCGTAACGTTCGCAATCAGCCCGATGAGTGGATCAATGGTTTCGATGGCCCCGACATGTTCAACAGTTGTGCGCGGCGGTTTACAACGACCACTCCAATTCAATCTCTTCTAGTTATCAACAGTGAGTGGGCCGAGCAACGCGCGATCGCGCTCGCGAAGCGCTGCCAAGACAGTGCCACGCAGGACGTCAACGAAATGGCAGCGCGAGTGTACTCGTACGTGTTGACGCGGCGGCCAACCGACGAGGAACTGACCTGGGCACAGCAGTTTTTTGCAGGCTCGTCGCCGAACAATCTCGAGCGACTAACCGACTTCTGTCACACTCTATATTGCACCAACGAATTCATTTACCTCGACTAAACCATGATGCACATTGAACCAACACGATCACGGCGGGATTTCCTGAAACGAGCCGGCTTGGGTTTCGGCGCGTTAGCCTATGCTGACATGCTGGCGCGCAACGGTTTGTCTGACGAGACGATTGCGCAATCAGTCCCCCAGCAGCAATTGTCTCGACAGCCGATGGCAGCGCCGACTGCTAAGAGCATCATCTTCCTGTTCATGGAGGGCGGGCCGAGTCATATCGATCTGTTCGATCCCAAACCCGAAGTAAATCGGCTGGCCGGTCAATCATTGCCGCCGTCGATACCGCGTGTGATCACCGCGATGGGTGAGGTCGAAGCGCCGTTATTGGCAGCGCCACGCACGTGGCAGCGACACGGTCAAAGCGGTCTATGGGTTTCGGAATGGCTACCGCACACCGCCCAGCATGCCGACGACCTGTGCGTCATACGTTCGTGCTGGGCCAACGGTCTCAATCACGTGGGCTCGGTGTGTCAGATGAACACCGGCAGCGTCAACGCCGGCCGCCCATCGCTCGGCAGTTGGATCAACTATGGTTTGGGCACCGAGAATGACAACTTGCCGTCATACGTCGTATTGACGGACAACGGCAAGCTACCGCTCGGCGGCAAACGCAATTGGGGTACCGGCTTCATGCCCGCGACCTACCAGGGAACTCGCTTCCGTGAAGGCGACGCGCCAATTCCGCACTTGAAGGCCCGAGTGTCCGACGATCGGCAAACTCGCATGCGTTCCCTGCTCCAACGAATCAATGCACAACATGCTGCCGAACGACGAGCTCAATCTGAGCTCGACGCGCGGATCAACGCCTATGAACTCGCATTTCGGATGCAGGCCGAAGCACCGGAAGCAGTCGACTTGGCCAGCGAAACCGCATCGACTCAATCGCTGTACGGCCTCGATCAACCGGAAACACAAGCGATGGGACGCGTCTGCCTGATGGCACGGCGCCTAGTTGAACGAGGTGTGCGGTTTGTGCAAGTCTATTGCGGTGCCGGCAGTCGCTGGGACGCTCATACGCATATCGAAAAGAATCACAGCGAACTATGTCGTGCCAGCGATCAACCCGTGGCGGCCCTGCTGACCGATTTGAAACAACGCGGTCTGCTCGACGACACGCTCGTCTTGTGGGGTGGTGAGTTTGGGCGCACCCCGATGAGTGAAAAAGGCGATGGTCGCGATCACAATCCTACCGGATTCACCATGTGGATGGCCGGCGGTGGGGTGCGTGGCGGACAAACGATCGGCGCTACCGATGACTTCGGGCTACACGCCATCGAAGATCGTGTGCACGTCCACGATTTGCACGCCACACTCCTGCATGCGCTCGGCCTGCATCATCTACAATTGGTCTATGCCAATAATGGCCGCCGCGAGAACCCCACCATGAACAGCGGCAACGTTGTCCAACAAGTCTTCAACTTGAGTTAACCCCGCAACACAATCCAATCAAATAGCTGCCGGCTGCTCACCGTGCGCAGGCAAACTGCACCCACGACTAGCCGCTTAACGCACCGCGTTGCCGACTCACCAACCCTGACTGCCTGGTCTCCTGCGAGCTCCCTCATGATTCTTCACGGCATTCGAATATCGCTCCAGCATGCACTTGCGTTGCTCACACTTCTCGCGTTGTCGACTAGTGCGAGTACCACGTCAGCGGCGCAAGCGGCAGAAGCATCTGGCGCCCCGCAACCGGTCAGCTACTGGAACGACGTGCGGCCCATTTTCCAAGCCAACTGCCAAGGCTGCCACCAACCGGCAAAGGCCAGCGGTGAGTACATCATGACTAGCTATGACAAGCTATTGTCAGGAGGAGAAACAGGCGAGGCGGCGATCGTGCCGCATCATCCCGACGCGAGCCAACTTCTGTCGCAAATCACGCCGGTCGATGGCAAAGCGCCAATGCCACAAGGCAAGCCTCCGTTGGAGGAGACACAAGTCGCGTTAATCAAGCGTTGGATCGAGGAAGGCGCGATCGACGACACGCCCGAGTCGGCTCAGCGACGCTACGATGCCGAACATCCGCCACACTATGCGGCAGCACCGGTCGTCACGGCCGTGCAGTTTTCGCCAGATGGCACGCTACTCGCTGTAAGCGGCTACCATGAAGTGGTCTTGCACGATGCTGCCAAGGCATTGGCAGGTGAGTCCTCGCGTGTCGCCAGATTGATCGGTATGTCGGAGCGTATTGAGTCCGTGGCGTTTTCTCCAGATGGGAAAACACTGGCGGTCGCTGGCGGCTCGCCAGGGCGACTGGGGGAAATCCAAGTCTAAAAAAAAATCTGGCAGGTTGAATCGCGCGAACTAAGTTATTCGTTACCAGTCACCTACGACACCTGCTATGGCGTAAGCTGGTCGCATGATGGCAAGCTCATTGCATTCGGATGCCCCGACAACACCGTCCGCGCGATCGATGCCGCATCGGGGCAGCAAGTGCTCTACAATGGTGCCCATAACGACTGGGTTCTGGACACAGTATTCTCAGTCGATTCGAAGAACTTGGTTACCGTCAGTCGCGATCGCTCGATGAAACTGATGGAAGTCGCGACCGAACGTTTTATCGATAACATCACCAGCATCACACCAGGTGCGCTTAAGGGCGGTCTGAATGCCGTCGATCGACACCCCACCGAGAATCAGCTCTTGATCGGTGGAGCGGACGGCGTCCCCAAGACGTACAAAATGTTTCGCGAACAAGACCGCAAGATCGGCGACGACTTCAACTTACTCAAGAAGTACCCGGAACTGCCGGGCCGCATCTTTGATGTCTCGTATTCGAAGGATGGCAAACAGATCGTCGCTTGCAGCAGTCTCGACGGAGCTGGTTATGTGCGTGTCTTCGACACCGAATCGACCAATCAAGTCGCAGATCTGGCAGATCTACAATCATCCGTTTACTGCGTCGCCTTCAGTCCCGACGGACAATGGGTTGTCAGTGGCGATTACCTGGGCAACGTCTGCTTGCACGAAGCGGCTACCGGCAAACTCAAATCACGTTTCATCCCGGTCGACCTGCAAACCGCTGCTGTCGCCAACTGATTCGCCCGCCGTCTTTTGTCCCTTACGCGAAATGGAACGAGCATGAATCGCTCTCTCAACTGCTGGTCGCGAGTTTGTCGCACGCTGATCTTCGCTTGCTGGGCCACAACGCTGTCAGCTGGTGGCGTAACGCGCGTCTTTGCCGATGAGTCCGGCAACGGCGAACCGGAAACCATCCCCACGGGCGTGGAGATTCTCGGCATTCGCACTTGGCCAGAACAAGTTGAATTGCGCGCTCCCTGGGACGTCGCCCAACTGCTGATTACCGGTGAGATCGAGTCGGGTCAGCAGATCGACCTGACACGAATGGCAACTTGCACTTCGGCGTCGGACGTCGTTTCGGTCGATGAGGGGGGACGCATTCGTCCCGTGCGAAATGGCCAACAAGCTCTATCCTTCGAAGTCGCAGGACGCACGGCGAGCGTTGTCGTAACCGTTAACGGGATGACCGATCCTGGCCCAGTGAGTTTCG
>JAGQPK010000405.1 GCA_020426755.1 Planctomycetales bacterium | reverse complement strand
TGCGTGAGCGACGTCTCACACCGCCACACGCCGCTGTGCCGCCACAGAATGGTGCGACAAACGTGATCGTGCCGCCTCGACAGTCTGAATCCTGACGGCTATTTGGCACGGCACATGCATTTAACTGTCTCTGCAATCGGTCGTAGTCACGTCGAACTGCGACATGTAGTGGAACGCAGAGGAGGAGAGAAAAATGGAAACTAAAACGACGCTAGACGCCGACACACTGGACATGATCCAAGACCTGATTCAGATTAATGTCGACAGCCGCGATGGACTGCGTGACGCGGTGGCTCAGACCGAGAACAGCGCAGTGACGCACTTGCTGAAGGAAGTGGAGACAGAGCGGGTGAAGCAAGCAGAGGATCTCGTCGCTCTGATGGAGAATAACCACGAACACGCGAGGACGTCCGGCTCAACGGCCGCCGCGGTGCACCGCGCCTGGATGGATATTCGCAGTGCGGTAGGCGGTGGGGATGTGGCGATCATTAGCGAAGCCGAGCGTGGCGAAGATAAGATCGTTGAAGCCTACGAAAACGCGATGAAAAAGAATCCTGCATCGGCCGTTTCGGACGTGATACATCGTCACTACCGCGCCGTAAAGTCCGCTCACGATCGAGTCCGCAACCTGCGCGACCAACTGGCGAACGCGAGTTGATGTGGAATTTGGTCGAGATGACTCGACTCATTAGTTACAATGCCGGCGTTACCGCCGGCTTCTTTTTTGCGCGCTCATCGGTTGAAGTTTCTCAAATAATCGGCGTGCGCTGAAAGCTTGGCTCGTGTCGGCGTAGCATATTCATTGTTGATGGAATGCTTATCATGCGCCGTAGTCTAAGCTGGGTGTTACTCCCGCTGTTTGCGTTGAACGTTGGCGTTGTCCAGTTGACTGCCGAAGAAGTGTCATCTGCATCTGAACTCGAGGAGCGGCCGGCCAACGCACCGGTCGCGACAGAGATCGAGCGGTTTGCCAACGCCTTCTGCCATGATTGCCATGCAGCTGAGGCGGAAACTCCTTCGGGTGAGTTTCGTTTGCCGGGCACTTTCGACGGGACAGCAACGGCAGCCTGGGAACGAGCGTGGAGCAAGATCCGTAGTCGCCAAATGCCGCCGACTGACGCCGCACGCCCGTCGGAACAGCAGTACAACACAATGGAAGGACATTTGGCCAACTCGCTCGATGCAATTGCTGCCGAGTCGCCGCGCCCCGGACGCACTGAATCATTGAGGCGGTTGAACCGCACCGAGTACCAACACGCCATCCGTGATCTGCTGGGGTTGGAGATTGACGCTACCGACCTACTTCCTCGAGATGAATCGAGTCATGGTTTTGATAACATCACGGTCGGGACATTGTCCCCAATGCGATTGAGTCGCTACATCGATGCTGCGCAAGCGATCAGTCGCCTAGCGTTAGGAGGTACTTCTCGCGGACCGGGTGGCGAGACGATTCGGATTCCGGCCGACCGCACGCAGGAAGGACACGTCGCCGGCCTGCCGTTGGGAACGCGTGGCGGTGCGCTGATTGCTTATAACTTTCCCCGCAGCGGTGAGTTTGAATTGCGCGTGCGTTTGGCGCGCGACCGGAATGAACACGTGGAGGGCATGAACGAGGACAGCAACCTGGTTGTTTTGCTTGATCGTCGCGAAGTCGCGTCGTTTCAGATCGAGCCACCTCGTTCAGAAGATGATCATCAACACGTAGATGAACATCTCGTCGCTCGCTTTAATGTTGCAGCTGGTCCACATGATGTCGGTGTCACGTTTCGCGCCAACTCGCAGTCGCTACTTGAGATTCGCCGTCAGCCGTACCAGGCGAATTTCAACATGCACCGCCATCCGCGGCGTTCACCGGCCGTATTTCAGGTCTCGATTACCGGGCCTTGGGGGGACAACACCTCGGGCGATTCGCCAAGCCGTCGCCAGTTGCTGGTCCGCCAACCTGCCGCGCCTGACGACGAACGTGCATGTGCGCGGGACAGCTTGATAGCGCTGATGCGCCGAGCTTATCGGCGGCCGACTACGCCTGAGGATGAGCGAAAGCCGATGGAGCTGTTCGATGCCGCCTATGAACAGCAAGGCTTCGACGCCGGGCTAGAAGCTGCCGTCAGCAGCATACTCGTGAGCCCTCACTTCTTGTTTCGCGTCGAGCATGATCCAATCGACGTGCCGTCTAGGACTGCCTACCGCATCAGCGATTTGGAACTCGCGTCGCGACTCTCCTTCTTTCTTTGGAGTAGCATCCCGGACGACGAGTTGTTGTCACTGGCAGAGCAGTCGCAGTTGTCGGCCGGCGACACGCTGGTCGACCAATCACGCCGCATGTTGAAGGATGAGCGGAGCAAGTCGTTGGCAACGAACTTTGCCTCGCAATGGTTACACTTGCGTAATCTTGATTCGACAACACCTGATTTGCGTTTGTTTCCCGACTTTGACGACAATCTGCGCGGCGCGATGAAAGAGGAAACGGAACGGCTTTTTCAGTTCGTTCAGCAAGCAGATCGCAGCGTGTTGGAGTTGCTCAGTGCCGACTACACTTTTTTGAACGAGCGTCTGGCGAAACACTATGGTGTGCCGCACGTGTATGGCGATCGATTCCGGCAGGTCGATTCGCGCGAGTTTGGACGCGGTGGTTTGTTGCGACAGGGCAGTATTCTGACGGTAACCTCCTATGCCACACGTACGTCACCGGTGTTGCGCGGGAAATGGATACTTGAGAATGTGTTGGGATCGCCGCCACCACCGCCCCCGGCGAATGTGCCGGCACTTAAAGACAATACGGTCGCAGTTAACCTCTCGGTGCGCGAGCGTTTGGCTGAGCATCGCGCTAATGCTGCTTGCGCTAGTTGTCACGATGTGATCGATCCGCTCGGCTTTGCACTCGAACGATTTGATGCGGTTGGCCGCTGGCGGACACATGAGGACGGTATTTCGGTTGACTCATCGGCACAGCTTAACACGGGGCAGGCGATCAACGGCGTCGATGATCTGGAGCAAGCACTGCTGCGCCGACCGGAGTTGTTCGTCTCGGCGCTGGCAGAAAAGCTCTTAATGTTCGCGTTGGGACGCGAACTCAACTATGATGACAACCCAGCGATTCGACAAATTGTGAAGCACGCTGCAGCGCACGAGTATCGATTCTCGGCACTCGTCGAGGGTGTCGTGCAAAGTGTCCCGTTTCAAATGAGGATTGTGGAATGATCGTATCGAAGCGACACCTGCCTAGGCGGACGTTTCTGCGCGGTATGGGCACGATGTTGGCCTTGCCACTCCTCGACGCCATGTTGCCGGCGTTAACTGCCCAAGGTCAGACATCTGCGAGCCCGGCCAAGCTGCGCCGACTCGGGTTCGTCTACATGCCGATGGGGTCCGACTTGACGCGTTGGACACCTTCAGGCGATTCATTACTTGGCGATTTGCCGCCGACACTAGAACCGTTGGCGTCGGTGCGTGAGCAAGTGACGGCCGTTTCGAATTTAGAACTGCGCAATGCATATCCGGGGACGCACGCCACGTCGAATGCTGCGTTCTTGAGCGCCGCACGAGCAAAGCTTACGGAAAGCACCGACTACTATCTGGGCACGACCGTCGATCAATTGGCCGCCAAGCAGATCGGGCGCGAAACGCAACTACCGTCGCTCGAACTTGCGATGGATCTGCTGGCCACTGTCGGCCAGTGTGACAACGGTTACGCCTGCGTCTATCAGAACAATCTTTCCTGGTCATCGCCCACCACGCCTCTGCCGGCTGAAGCTCATCCGCGACTAGTCTTCGAGACGCTGTTCGGTGACGGCGGCACACCCGAGCAGCGGCAGGCGGCCTTGCAGCGTCGCGCGAGTTTGCTCGATTCAGTGCTCGACGATTTCCATCGTCTGCAGAACCAACTTGGTGCTACGGATCGAGAGCGTGTGAACAGTTATTTGGAAACGGTCCGTGAAGTTGAACGCCGTATTCAGCAGGCCGAAGCAACCGCGCGCGACAACCCGTTGCCCGATCTCGATCGACCCGTGGGCGTGCCGGCTTCCTATGCCGAACATGCGCGACTGATGTTCGATCTGCAAGTGTTGGCGTTGCAGGGCGACATCACGCGCGTCATCACGTTCCAACTTGCTAGGGAAACGAGCAACCGTACGTATCCTGAAATCGGCGTCCCGGAAGCTCATCATCCACTAACACACCACGGCAATGATCCTCAGAAAATCGCACAAATGGCGAAGATCAATCGATTTCATGTTTCGTTGTTCGCGGAGTTCGTGGCGAAGTTGAAGGCGACGCCGGAGGCCGATGGGACGCTGTTAGATCATTCGCTCTACTTGTACGGCAGCGGCATGGGAAATCCCAACGTGCACGATCACGTTAACCTGCCGATTTTGGTCGCGGGGGGAGCTGCCGGGCGCATGCGCGGCGGACGTCATTTGACGTTTGCTGAGCCCACGCCGTTGGCAAATCTGCATCTGGCTCTGCTGGAAAAGGTCGGCGTACAGGTCGAATCGTTTGCCGATAGTCAGGGGCCGCTCGCGGGACTCTTTGAGCCAATCCATATTTAAGTTGCGGACGATCGTGAACATGATCTGTCAACGTTGCATCGTAATGATGTTGCTTGCAATCTGCTGCGAAGTGTTAGCGCCGCCCATGCCGGGCGTTCGCGCGCAGGACGTGCGCGAAACGAATCTAGTTGATGCCGCTGAGCGACGTGACGTGTCGGCCGTCGGGCGATTCATCGCGCAGGGGGCCGACGTGAATGCGGTCCAAGCAGACGGCATGACGGCGCTTCATTGGGCGGCATATCACGGCGACGTGGCTCTTTGTCGAGTACTTACGGAAGCTCAGGCGAACGTCAATTCCGTGACGCGATATGGTGTGTTGCCACTGTCAATCGCTTGTCAGCAAGGTCATGCGGCGATCGTCCGCATGCTGCTCGCCGGCAAGGCCGATCCAAACTGCACGCAGCCTGGCGGCGAAACTGCTTTGATGACGGCATCACGGACGGGGATCGTCGAGATTGTCGCCGCCCTACTCGCTGCTGGTGCCGATGTCAATGCGCGCGAACATCACGGCCAAACCGCCATCATGTGGGCGGCCGCTGAAGGCCATGCGGAAGTTGTGCAAGTGTTGTTGGACGCGGGTGCGGAGTTCCGCGAGCCATTGGCATCAGGCTTCACACCGCTCTGCTTTGCCGTACGCGAAGGGTACCTCGCGGTCGTTCGAGTGCTGTTGCAAGCCGGAGCCGACGTCCACCAAACGATGGATCCACAACGCAGATTCACTCGATCGCCTCGTCCGGGCACGGCACCGCTGCTGTTGGCGATCGAGAACGGTCACTTTGAAGTGGCCATCGCGTTAGTCGACGCAGGTGCCGACCCAAATGACCAACGTTCAGGAGTTGGACCACTGCACATGT
>JAGQPK010000404.1 GCA_020426755.1 Planctomycetales bacterium | reverse complement strand
ATTACCTTTGTTCACGATGACGACTGCATGCGCGTCGTTCAAACGATCCAGTTGCACAACACCCTGCAGTTCATCGATCGTCTGATACGATTGACCAGCGGTGCCGCCACCACGGACGGGTTCAGTCAGCCCTTCGTTTTGCTCGATTGCGTCGGTGCTGATCTTCATCACGCCGCGAGCGCTATTCGACAGCAGTAAATACGTCTTGCCCGCTTGTTCGTACGTGATCATGTCGAGCGGTTGATTGCGATTGCCGAGCTCGGCGACCGTCGTACCTTTCAGCTTTCCTTGCTCATTGAGACCGTCCAAGGGGAATCGTACGAGCGGTGTGCAGGTGAAACCGGCGAGCACGTTCGGCTTGCCGTCGATTACGAATGGAACGAAGGTGCGAATGGCTGCGTTATCTTCTGAACGACCGTGGGCTGCATGATAGATCTCGATGCTGCCGCCGTTGGCTTGATCGCCAAACGGAAAGGCAATCGAACGCACACCGGAAGCCGATTCGCGATTCGTCATGCCGGAGACGATCACGTTGCCTTCGACGAAGGCCAGATCGGTAATCGTTTCACTGCGGCGGTTCCGCGCACGACGACCTTCCCCGACCACTCGATCCTCTGGCGCGTCGGCGATTTCCGCCTTGGAGAACCAGACGTTGTCCAGCGCGATTTCACTGATGTCGCCGTGCCCGTTAATGCTGGCCAGCGCCGGCGTCTCGTCCGCGCCTTTGCTGAGCGACAGATAAATGTTGCCACTCAACGGATTCACCGCCATGTCATTGATTGTCACTTCGCCAGGGGCAACGCCAACTGCCAGTGCCAGTTTCTCGCCCAAGTCTTCCACGTTGACACTCGTCTTCGCCGCGTCACCCTCTTTGTCACCCGTGTCGATGGCAAATACGGCTGCCGACTTGTTGTCACCTACGAACAACACACCCTGAGGCCCGAACGCCAAGGTCCCGGCCTGCTTCAACTGTGGGTTGCCTTCCGTTAGCCGAAACAGGTGGGCGGCATTCGCACTTGGCGCGCAGCAAGCCGCCAGGAAAAGTCCAAAAAGTAGTTGCTTACGCATGCAAAAGTCTCCTTTGAGATTAGATGGGCCGTGTTCCAATGCAACTCGCGACTTGTGCCAGTCGCGATCCGATTGGTCGTGGAAACATTATCAGCCGGTTAGAAATGTCGCACAAGCAACTTTTTGTTACACGAAAATCTCACGGACGATTTCGTAACCGATCAAGAAGATTCCGGCATCCACAAACAGGTGACTGAGCCACGGACCAGTCAGCGAACCCGTTCGCCGGTAGAGCCAGCACCAGATCAGACCGCCGATGGCGACGCACGACGAGAGGAAATAGGTCAATGGCGATGACCAGCCGAAATAGACCGCCAGCAAGATTACGTGATGTGCCATGAAGCCGAGACTCGAAATGATCGCCGCCCAGCCAAAGCCAAGCAATCGATCGAGTTGTCCGAATGCGAACCAACGCCAGTAGTATTCCTCGAGGCCGGAATGTACCAACGCATAGAACGCCGCCAGGAAGAAAAAACTTGACCGCGACGCAACACCGAATCCTCGAACCTTCTCGATGATCTGAGCGTTGGCCGCGTCAAAGTAACCATTCGGTGAGAGAATCAAGTGATACAGACCTAGCATCGCGAGGACGATGAGCACGCCACTACCAAAGCCCCAGATGAGCCCAGTTCGTGTGTCGGCCAGTGATGCGGATTCCGAACGGCGGCGCAATGGTTCTCGCGCAAACACTGCGACCCACGCCAATGGAAACGCGAATTGGATCGCTTTACCGATGCCAAAGGCGATCTGCTGCGACTGCGATACGTCGCCTGCTAGCGAGACGAAGTAAATCCACGTGACGATGGAAGGCAAAATCATCGCGAATGAAACCGCGAGAGCCCGCTGAGTTGCCGTGATGTGTTTTTCAGTCGACATTGATTCTGATTGTTGAATGTTGATTTTTGGGGAGCGGAGCGGTTCGCGTAGCGCGGGGGTTTGGGGTGACTGCCGTGAGTTTGTTGGTCGCGTGGTTGGTGCCGGTGAGCGACGTTCGGCGAACGTGTCAGCCAATTTTAGCCGATGGTAAGGAAACGCTCGACCCAGCCAAACTGCAGCGCACCGCACAACCCGGGACTCGCCATACACCATGAATTCAGGCCGACCACGCCAGATTCGACAATTGGTTCAATCACAGTTCGCGGAACTGCGCCCGGATTGCCAGCAGATCGAGCAGGAGACACTGCTCATTCGTGACGGCCAGTATTGTGGCCATCGCTACCAAGGCGGCGGATTGACCGCCGT
Organism: Planctomycetales bacterium; assembly: GCA_020426755.1. Classification (GTDB taxonomy): domain Bacteria; phylum Planctomycetota; class Planctomycetia; order Pirellulales; family Pirellulaceae; genus JAGQPK01. Next base: position 3,102 of record JAGQPK010000404.1, on the reverse strand, counting down.
CTGGTTTCTCGAAGAAAACCAGCTGAAGTTCTACGACACCGACGGCGGAGTGCTACGAGTCGTCCAGCCGCCAGCTACGATCAGCGAGTGCGATGAACGGGGATCAGAAGAACGTCGCGCGGACGCGGCATAGAACGCTGACGCTGATTTCTGACTGATGATTTCGGAGTTCGGAATGATGAATTTGAAATGACGGCGTGGGGCTGTTGATTCCGAAATCAATAATCGTCAATCATCATTCAGAAATCATCATTCTCAATCGTCGGTCCTACTTCTTCTTTGTCTTCTTCGTGCCACCGGCTGCGTCGCTGCTAGGCTTCGCGCTGCTGGATGAGTCGCTAGACTTAGCCGCCGACGAGCTGCCTGATGACGACTCTTTGTCAGCCTTCGCGCTCTTTTTATAGCTGTCACTGCGGTAGTCGGTTTGGTAGAAGCCGCTGCCCTTGAACATGATGGCAGCACCGGCGCCGAACAAGCGACGCAGTTTCAGCTTGCCGCATTCAGGGCATTTCTTCTGCACGGGATCGTTGATCGATTGAAAGAGTTCGAATCGATGCTGGCAAGCGTCACACTCGTAGTCATACGTGGGCATGATTCGATTCCTTAGGTAGTGGGCCCGGATGAAACGATCACCTGGGACGGGCGGATGACGCGGCCGTTAAGTTGGTATCCATGCTGACTTACTTGGATAACTCGACCGGCTTCGACTTCATTGCTGGGCGTTTGCAGAATTGCCTGGTGAAGTGTGGGGTCGAAGACTTGGCCGTCGGCAGGGATGGGGGTGCAATTGTGCTTTTCCAGGATGGACAGCATCTGCTGGCGCACCAGTTTAAAACCTTCCAGCAAGCCTGCGCCACCTTCCGATTGTTGAGCGGCTTCGATGGCGCGTTCCATGTTGTCCAAGACGGGCAGGAGATCCGTCAGGACGGGCTGTGCCGAGTAGCGACGTTCTTCCTGCATTTCCCGCTGCACACGGCGGCGATAGTTTTCGAACTCGGCTTGCGCTCGCAGCGCACGGTCCTTGAGCTGATCGACCTCAGCTTGCAGATCGCCGGTCGCTGCATCCGTGGCATGCTCACGAACGTTGTTTTCGAGATTGGAAAGTTCGGCATCGAGATCCAGATCCGAGATCGCGTCGTCCGGTCGGAAATCATCAGACGATTGGGACATGTTTATTCAACTCTCCTGCGTTAGCAAATCACGTTGCCGGTCGGGGACTTGTGAAAAAGGGCACGTTGGCATCCGGTCAGCGGTTGCCGTTATTCTTCTTCTGCCCCGTCCTTTTCCGTAGGTTTCAAGTAGTCACGCAGCTTGTCCAGAAACGACTTGCGTTTCGGGGCGACGTGTCGGTTTTCCAATTCGGCGAGTTCACGTAAGAGTTGTTCTTCGCGCGGCTGCAGTCGCTTGGGCACTTCTACGTAGGTTTGCACCAGCAAGTCACCCGGCAAGCCATTGCGCGGATCGGGGATGCCGCGGCGCGGCATGCGGAAGACTTCACCGGCTTGCGTTCCGGGCGGAATTTTGAGTGTATCGGTGCCGTCGAGCGTGGGGATCTCAATCTCAGCACCCAGCGCCGCTTGCGTGTAGGCGATGGGCACTTCGACGTACAAATGAGTGCCTTCGCGCTTGAACAAGGGATGGGGCAAGACACGGATGAAGCAGTAGCAGTCGCCAGGCGGGCCACCGTCACGACTGCGTTCCCCTTCACCTGTCAAACGGACGCGCATGCCATCGTCGACGCCGGCTGGGATCGCCACATCGAGCTCGACTTTGCGGGCAACTTGGCCAGCGCCGCGGCATTGGTCACACGGATCGGTGATGACTTGTCCCGAACCATGGCAGGTGGGGCAGGTCGTTTGGACGCGCAGAATTCCGGCGGACTGGACGACTTGACCATGACCATTGCAACGACGACAAGTTTCCCCGGTCGAGCCGGGGCGACTGCCTGATCCGCGACATTTGCCGCACGGTTCGCTGCGTTCAAACTGAACCTTACGATTGACGCCGCGAGCCGCTTCGGCCAACGTCAGCGATACTTCACACTTGATATCCGCACCGCGATGTTGTCGTTGGCGTCGTCGACCGCGTCCACCAAAGATATCGCCGAAGATGCCGCCACCAAACATGTCGCCGAAGGCATCGAAGATATCTTCCACATCACCGAAGCCGCCGCCGGCACCGGGGCCTTGCACGCCGGCATGGCCGTATTGGTCATATCGCGCGCGCTTTTCGGCGTCACCGAGCACCTCGTAAGCTTCCGCCGCTTCCTTGAACAGCTCGGTTGCCTCTTCGTCACCCGGATTGGAGTCCGGATGATATTTGATGGCCATTTGCCGGTATGCCCGCGCGATGTCCCGTTCGGAAGCATCGCGATTGACGCCCAGCACCTCGTAATAATCGCGCTTTGTCGGCATAGTCGCCATCGTAGATCCGCGGCACATTCGAGTTGGTTGTGAAGTACCCGAACCGACCCTAGTTGCGGGGTGTTATAAAATAGGCCACTTCCGGAGAAGTGGCCTCATAGGAATACATTGTATCCGGCTGACACCGGCGGCGAATCAACTTACGCATTCATCTCCGTGCTGAACGCGTTACTCGCCGGCGGACAGCTCGGGCAAACCTTGCCGAGCTGTCCTGATGACGCAGACAGTTAGCGAACAACGCCTTCAATGCGTTGCTTGCCCTTGTCTTCCTTGTCGAACGTCGTGACCAACGCTTCGGTCGTCAGCAACAAACCGGCGATGCTGGCGGCGTTGCTGAGTGCGGTACGCACAACCTTCACCGGATCGATAATGCCGGCCTTCAGCATGTCGACGTACTGACCCGAGTGAGCGTCGTAGCCTTGGTTGTCGGACTTCTGTCGAACTTCATCGACCACGACCGAACCGTCAATGCCGCCGTTGTCGGCGATTTGCTTGAGCGGAGCGGAGAGGCAGTTGAGAATGATATCGACACCGATCCGCTCGTCGCCCTTGGCCGAACTGCGTGCCTTGTTGACGGCCTCGTACGCTCGCAACAACGCCACACCACCACCGGGCAGAATGCCTTCTTCGGTCGCGGCACGGACGGCGTGAAGAGCATCTTCCACGCGGGCTTTCTTTT
>JAGQPK010000403.1 GCA_020426755.1 Planctomycetales bacterium | reverse complement strand
TGCCGGAAAGTCGAATATCGAATATCGAATGTTGAATGTTGAATGTTGAATGTTGAATGTTGAATGTTGAATGTTGAATGAGCGATCGTCGCAAGGATCGACCCCACTTCTCCAATCAGCACTTCAGAACTTCAGCAATCAAAAATCGTCATTCCTGAGTCCGCCAATCTCGGACGTCGTGCTGCCGCGAACTAACGCAAGCACCGTCGACCTCTTTCTTCACTTCAAAATTCAAAATTCGATATTCGATTTAGGTATTCACGCGTCCGCAAACGCTTGCTGAGCCAAGTCTTTCAAGCCTTTAAGATCCAACTTGCCTGTGCCTAGGATCGGAATGTTTTCCACATGGTGGAAGCTGTCTGGCGAAGGAATGAACAAGTTGGGTAGACCTTTGGCACGCAGGCCAGCCACCAGTTCTTCGGGAGTTTGCGGTAGTGATGTGTAGAGCACAACGAGTCGCTCGCCTTTCTTGGCATCGGCCACGGACGTCACGGCGACCTTAAGTTCGCCTTCGTCGCCATTGTCGTCGGAGCCGATTAGCTCCATCAGACTTTCTTCGATCTTGAGGTGCGGCACCATCTCGCCACCGATCTTCGAAAAGCGGCTTTCGCGACCTGTGATGGTAATGAAACCGTCGTCATCCAAGAAGGCGATGTCACCTGTCACATACCAACCGTCGTGAATTACTTCCGCGGTCTTGTCCGGCTGGTGGAGATACCCTTTCATCACGTTGGGGCCGGCGATTAGCAGCATGCCGGAATGATTCGTAGGCAGTTCATTGCCGTCCGCGTCGACGATTTTCGCGGACACGCCTTCGACACAGCGTCCGACAGTGCCTTCTCGCGCATCAATCTGTCCGCTGGCCGCGGATCGGCTGGGCGGCACATTGACGGAAACCAGCGGCGAGAGTTCAGTTGTCCCGTAACCTTCGACCGGCCTCAGTCCGAACTTCTTTTCAAAGGCGTCACACAATTCCTTGGGAAGTTTCTCGGCGCCGGCGACGACCGTGTCGAGCGTCGCGAATTCTGCTTTCTCGCAACGGCGCAAATAGCTGCGCAGGAAGGTCGGCGTTGACAGGAGAATCGTGGCCTTGTGTTTCGAGATCAGCTTGCCGACTTGTTTGGCGTCGAGCGGGTTGAAGTGGTAGACGCCCTTGATGTTCAACGCCATCACGGTCCACATCGTGACGGTGAAACCAAAGGAATGGAAGAAGGGCAGGATGCCGGCAATGGTATCTGTGGACTTCATTGCGATCACTTGATTGATCGCGTCGACATTCGAGCGAATATTGGCATGCGTCAGCATGACGCCCTTGGGGATGCCGGTGGAGCCGGACGTGAAGATGATTGTCAGCACGTCATCGGGTTGGTATTCGTGCAGACGCAGCGAGCGGCAGAGCATGTTTGCCGGCAGTGCGTAGGCTTCTAGGGCTGACAGGATCTTGTCGCTGAGTTTGACTTTGGTTTTGAAATCCTCCAGGTACACTAGTTCGCAATCGATTTGCAGATCGAGTTTCTCCATGACCTTGCGACTGGTGAGCACATGGCGGATGCCTGCGAGTCGAATGCATTCGTTCATTACATCCGACGAGACCGTGTAGTTTAGATTGACGGCGACGCGTCGATCGAACGTGACTGCCAAATTGGTGATGACACCGCCGGAACTGGGCGGGATCAGGATGCCGACATACTGTTCGTCGTCGGCGAGCACCTCGCGGCGCAGCAGGCGACGCAGGATGAGGGACCGCATGAGCACACTGCCGCCGGTCAGATCGGCGCCGGCTGAGTCGGCGACTTTGGATTGAAACTTACGCTTCTTACAAGCTCGAATTACTGACTCGGGCAATTCGGTCTTGCGCTGCAATCGTTCATTCACCGCCTTCGTCCCCAATTGTTGTACCGTTTGTCGAACGGGATGCACGGCGCTGATGCCGCGAATCGGTTCGCCATAATGGATGTCGATTCGATAGGGAAAACACTTGGGAGTTTTCCAAAAGAACTTGTGTCGCTCAAAGCTAAAGATACTGCCCCACAGACCGTCAAAGTAGATCGGAACGATGGGGGCATCGGAATCTGCGACGATTTTCAGCAGTCCCGGTCGAAACGATTGCAGCACTCCGGACCGTGTGATGCCGCCTTCGGGAAAGATCCCGACCAGCTCACCTTGCGCGATGGCGTCGCGCGCGGTTTTGAGCGACCGGACGATCGACTTGGGGCCAGACGCGACAAGGATGGCGCCCCAACGACGGCCGGCGCGCTGCATCAGCTTGGATTGAAAATTTCCGGCGTACACCATCATCCGCACGGGCCGGTCGCTCATGACCAGCATTAGCAGGCCGTCGAGATACGACACATGATTGGCAACCAGCAATGCTCCGCCAGTGGTCGGCAAACGCTCGCGATGATGCAAATGAATGCGATAGAACGGCAGGAAGCAGAGCCGCGCGGCTTTCAACGCCAATGGTTTCGGTAATACGAAGATGCACGCCAAAAACAGCAGGGCCAGTCCACACAAGAAGACGATCGTCGCAGTGATGATCGTTCCGATGGCCATTGCAAAGATCCAGGCGAGTGACCACGTGGGCTCCGTCGCGGTGCTGACGAGGCATGACGAGACGGCAATCGCCGGAGCGGGAGCCGTCAAGTGTGTGAGCAGATTGAGCATCAGCGGTAGCGAACTCGCCAAGCTGAAGTCGATTGCCTGGGCTGCGCAACACAATTGAGGCATGATCGAATTCCGACTTGTTGAAAGGGGATGTACCGCAGGTGGCGTGGTCTGTGGGTCGCGTACAGCTTGTGTCGCCGCCGTTGTCTACACAATCGTCAATCTTTGGCAGCGAATGAAGAACGTTGGCAGGCGTTTACGATATTCACGCTGTGGGGATTCTTAGCCGGCGCGACGGGTGTCGCAAGTGGTATGCGGGAGTGTACGACGATGGTTCACAATCGGCTGTTCTTGATTGGCCTTGTGCTGTTGTTTATCGGAGTTCAACTGCGGATGGTAAAGAGCTTCGAGTTGAACGAAAAGGCGAGTCAGTTTGTGGAGCAGCGGTTTCCGACGGAGCCGCCGCCGTCGGCCACGACGAGCTACGTCTCTTACGACCCGTATAACGATCTGCTCATGCAAACGCCAGTACAGTCGAGCGGCCCCAAGATCCGCACGATCTCGCCGCCACGCTGGTTGGGTTTCACCTTCTTATCGGTCGGTGCCGTGCTGGTGCTGACCTGCCCATGCTTCAAGACTTGAGCGATACCGCAGGCCTGCGCGGACTTCGACGTCGTGTCCTGAGCATCTTCGACGCGAGCATTGGCGATGGCGTCGACGCGCAAATACCATGTGTCGGGTCGAGCTCCCCTTGACAGCCGGCGAATTCATCCGCGTCGATTGGCTTCCGGCATCTTTCGAAGCTCGCGGTTAGCCACTAGAATGTCAGCGCGTCGCCATCACGCTCCTGGTGTGGGGACGGAGGCACGTGGTGTGACGCAGGTGCCGGGGCTGCGGACAGTTGAGCGGAGCGTTGACGAGGATTCCCCCGTCGAGTTCCCTGTTGCCGTGCCAATAATCTTGGGGTCACGGGTGCAGTGAGGAGTCAGGTTGATGGCTGAACACCAGCAGCATATTCAGATGACGGACGTCGACGGCGTAGCAGTCGTGCGATTTCTTGACCGAAAGATCACGGACGAATTGGTCATTCAGGAATTGGGTGACGAGCTGTTCCAATTGGTGGAAGCTCGCAATCTGAAGAAGATATTGCTCAATTTCACGAACGTCGAGTTCCTGTCGAGTGCAGCGTTGGGCAAGCTGATTTCACTGGAACGCAAAGTTGACCGCGCCGGTGGGATGTTGCGGTTAAGTAACATTCGCACCGAGATCTACGACGTATTCGTGATCACGCGGCTCAACGAGAAGTTTGTCATCACGGACGAGCAAGAAGATGCCTTGGCCGATTTTGCGTCGGCTGAATAATTACTTCTGTTTGCTCAGCTGCCGGTCGCAGATGCTCGCCGACCGGCGCGATTGAAGCGAGGCGAAGCGACGTTGCATTCGTGAGACCGGCAAGCAAACTAGCTCAGCCTGATCGCCGGGCTGTCTTGTGAGGGGGAACGGCAGAACCATGGCAGAAGCGTCGTGGACATGGGAGATCGATCGCGAGATCCCGAGCTGTTCGGTGCACGGTCATCGACTGATCATGGAGATCGTCGAGCAGTTGCAGCAGCTCCGTTGGAACCCCCGCGACATATTCGGTGTCCACCTCGCGCTAGAAGAGGCCGTGGTCAATGCGATCAAGCATGGCAACGCGGACGATCCAGAAAAGAAGGTGATCGTACGCTGCAAGATCGCGGAATTGCGCTGTTGGATCCTCGTAGAAGACGAAGGGCCAGGGTTCGATCCGGCGGACGTCCCCGACTGTACGCTTGACGAGAACCTGGACAAACCGAGCGGCCGTGGCCTGCGCCTGATGCGAAACTTCATGTCACGCATCGAATACAACGATTCTGGTAACCGAGTCGTTATGGAAAAGGTGCTCGAGAGTGTCTCGCAGGAATAAGCATGCGAGAATCACACGCCTGAGTGACTTTCGAGTGCGCTGACTAGGTCAGGTGCACCTTCACCGTGCCTTCATCGCTCGGCGAATGTTGACGGTAGGTGGGGCCCCTGTAGGCCGGTGATTTATCGCCAATAGTCGGGTGTGGATCTCGCGCGTCCCTAGCGACAACCGACACGTCTGCCTTTCCAGGGGACGCAAACGCTAACGGCTGCCGGCCTGCGATTCCCGCGGGGTAATGGCGTGCTCGCTGGCAACGGCACAAACCGAAACTCGCCACGGCACAATGCCAAACTCGCCGAGGCGCAGGCCGAAACTAGCCCCGGCACAAACCCAAAAATGTTGCTTGTCAGGCGTCTTGAAACGCCGAGACTGATCGACTACGATGCCGAGTCTACTTGGTGGCCACGGGCGACAGTCATGGGCACCGCGAGCGCCGTCCTGCCGATCGCAGGCCGGAAAGCTACGCCGAGTCGATGCGGCCGCGGCTCACAACAGCCACGCCCCCGCAGCCCGATCTCACAGCACAGCGGACCCCCGCGCTGACGAGACCATCGAGCACTGACCGGACCCGTTCCGACTAGCCTGTGCCCCAAGTTACGTTTGGTTGACGCTAGCGTTCCGTTTGTTGGCGGGGCAGCGGGGTTAACGTTCGTTACGATTGTTGAAGCACGGTCGTTGCGATTACCGAACGGCAGTTTTTTTGCTGTCATTCGCAAGCGTTGAGTTTTGTCGGTCGATGATATAATCGACCAACCGGCAAGAGCACCAAGGCAGCCAGCCTGTTTTGCCCGTTCAAGCCAAACTGCCGCATGCAGCCTAAGCTGCAGATCGCAGTGACACATTCCCCTGTAGCTCAGTTGGTAGAGCAGGCG
>JAGQPK010000402.1 GCA_020426755.1 Planctomycetales bacterium | reverse complement strand
CTACTCAGCAACCAACATCGCCGACATCGTCATAGCCATCGGCACGGGCAAGTCGATCGCGACGACATCCGAGGCGCACACCAGCGGCAGTTCTGTCGCGATTGGCGAGATCGTCCGCTATCACCTATTCGCTCAGATCCCCGAAGGCAGTGCGCCGCAATTTCAGATTGTCGACGCACTCCCTGCCGGCTTGCAGTTTCTGAATGACGGCACGATTACCGCAGCTCTCGTCAGCGACGGCGGCCTCACCTCGTCGACGCTCGGCGCCGGCTTCGCCAACGTCGGAGCGTCCAGCGGAATCACTCCCCTGGCCACGTTGCCTGCTGGGGCGATTAGTGGTGGCCCGTTCGGCGATGGAACGGATGTCACCTTCAGCTTTGGCGATCTCACCAACACGGACAATGACCTCGATGGCGAGTTTGTGGTGTTGGAGTTTAACGCGATCGCGCTGAACACAGTTGGCAACGTCGCCGGCACATCCCTGTCGAATCAGTTCACCACGCGAGTCAGCGGTGCCCAAGTGGGCGCAGCTTCGCCGGCTGTAGCCGTGACAATTGTCGAGCCGTCGATCACCGACGTCGTCAAGGCCGCATTGGCACCCGCATCTTCGGGCGTCGATGCCGGTCAAGTCGCGACGTATTCCGTCACATTCAGTAATGCGGCGGGAGCCAACCGTTCAACGGCTTTTGAAACACGGGTGACGGATACGTTGCCGGCTGGCCTGGCGAATTTGACAAACGTTCGAGTCTTCCGCAACAGCAGTCAGATCGCGACTGGCTTTGTCAACTCAAGTACGGCGAGCCAACTGGACGTCATTCTTGCAGAAATCGCGCCGGGCGATGCAATCGAGATTCGCTATGATGCGACTGTGGCGAATTCGGTTGCTCCCGGAAGTAGCTTGAATAACACGGTCAATGTGACGTACTCCAGCTTGCCGGCCGGCGGCACCACATCGAACCCAACCGGATCCGTAACCGGAGTCGCGGGCAGCAGCACCGGCGAGCGTACGGGAACTGGCGGCGTGAACAGCTATGCCGACAGTGGAGTCGCGACTGTGACAGTTAATAGTCACACTATCCGCGGCTTCGTCTACCATGACGCCAATAATAACGGACTTTTTGACGAAGCCGCCACAAACGGCATCGCAGCCGCCAGCGTGCAGCTCACCGGCACGGATCACCTTGGGAACAACATCACTCAGACGCTCGCCACGGCTGCGGACGGCAGTTATGCATTCACTGGACTCCGCCCCGGCACTTACCATGTAACCGAGACTACGCCGGCCGGTTTCTTAAATGGTCGCGACACATTAGGTGCCACTCCGCTGGGCGCCGTCAATGCAGATGTACACGATGACACATTGGAGACATTCACGATCGCGACGGGCACCGCGAGTCTAACGAGTCCCAACAACAACTTCGGCGAACTACTGGCAGGGCGCATCGAAGGTTTTGTTTACGAAGATGCCAACAACGACGGGTTGTTCGGCGCCGAGACGCCCTTCAATAATATTGCGATGCAACTGACCGGCACCGACGATTTAGGCAACAGCGTTACCTTGAACACAACGACCAATGGGTCGGGCTTCTATCAATTCGCGAACTTGCGGCCTGGTAGCTACGTCGTGACGGAAGTCTCGCCGCCAGCCACACATCTCGACGGCTTCGAAGCGCGCGCGAACGTTCCGCTGGTGGGTTCTGCGAACGGCGCGAATGTCGTCTCTGGCCTGAACGTCGTTTCTGGCTCGGTCTTGCAGCAGAACAACTTCGGTGAAGTGCCGCCCGCAACGTTGTCGGGGCAGGTCTTCTTCGACAACAACAACGACGGACTCCGCAATGGCGCTGACTTTGGCATTGACGGCGTTGTGATTAACTTGACCGGTACCGACGTGAACGGCAACGCGGTATCGCGCACCACGACCACGGCCGGAGGCGGGCTCTACAATTTCGCGATGTTGATGGCGGGCACTTACACCGTTACCGAACCGACGCAGCCGAGCGCATTCGCTGACGGCCAGGACTCGCGTGCGGGCGTCGTGCTTCCCGGTACGTTAGGCACGGATGTCGTCTCAGGGATCAACGTCCCGATCGGTGGCACGTCGACGAATAATAACTTTGCTGAGATCCCCGGCGTAACACCATCGGGATTCGTGTATATCGATGGCAATATGAACGGCATTCGCGATGTCGGAGAGTTGGGAATCGCTGGCGTACAAATTGTCTTGTCCGGGACGGGCACAGACGTATTGGGCAACCCAATTCCCAATCGTACGGCGTTCACTGACAACACCGGCTTCTATCAATTCGCGTCAGTCCCTCCGGCCGTGTATACGATCACGGAAACGCAGCCGGCCGGCTTCCAAGATGGGCAGGAAGAAAATGGTACACCCGCAGCAGCAACGGTCAACAACGACCAGTTCGTCGGAATTGACCTGACCACGGCGACTACCGGCGCGAGCTACAACTTTGGTGAAATCAGTCCGTCGGGGCGACTCGCCGGGTCCGTGTATGTCGACGCCAACAATAACGGCCTACGCGATGCGAACGAGCTCGGCTTGGGTGGCGTCGTTGTGACGTTGACCAGTGTGGCCACCGGCAACACGTATCAGGTAACTACGGACATCAACGGCAACTACCAGTTTGTCAAAATGGCGCCCGGACAATATCTGCTGACCGAAACTCAACCGACGAATTTCATTGACGGTCGCGACACCGCAGGCACTGCCGGTGGGTCGGCTTCCAATGATCGCATCGTCGCGATTAACATCGGCGTCAATCAAACGGCTTCCGGCTACTTGTTCGGTGAAGCAGGAATTGATCCGACGCGAATCTCGAAACGTTTGTTCCTTACCTCCGCCAACCCGCAAACGGATTTCACTGGCCCGGCAGGTTCTGGCATCGCAGCGGTTAGCGCGGCGCTGGCTGATCCAGCGGGTTACGTATATGTCGATGAAAACAACAATGGCATCCGCGACAAGGGTGAAGTCGGCATTCCAAACGTGCTGATTACGTTACGAGGCACAACAAATCGCGGTGCCCAGATCGAATACTCCGCACGTACGGACCAACAAGGCTTCTATCAATTCGCTTTCTTGCCTGCGGGTGAATACTCACTGTACGAGTCGCAGCCGATCGGCTATCTCGATGGCAAGGATACGATTGGATCATTAGGTGGCGTCGTCGGCAACGATGCGTTTACCAAGATCGTGCTGAGAACGGGCGACTTGGGCACGGATTACAACTTTGGCGAATTGCCAGGCGGCGTAATCCCAGTTCCCGGCGACGTGAACGGAGATGGCATCTTCAACTCGAGCGATCTCCTGTTGGTCTTCCAAGCCGGCGAGTACGAAGACGACATCCTCGGCAACTCGACGTTCGAGGAAGGTGATTGGGACGGCGACGGAGACTTCACGACGTCCGACCTAGTCTGGGCGTTGCAGCACGGCAGTTACGTGCATGCGGCGGTCGTCGACAAGTTGATGCGTCAGCCCGGCAAATAACAACAACCAGACGTGATGCTGAGTACGAAGCGCTACTCCTACTCGTACGCGTACTCCTACTCGTCTTCGATGTTCGGCAGTCACGGTGTGACGAACCTGGTTGACGAGTACGAGTGCCGCGTTGCTGATTACGAGTACGATTCGAAGAAGGAGGAGAATTCGTACCCCTACTCCGACTCGCACTCGTACACGTCCTACGGCGCGATCGGCTGCACCGCAGACATCAGGTGATCGATCACGTCACTCGCCGAATACGCCGTGACGTCTTCGTTCGGCAGGAAGGCGGCGATCGAGTTCACATCGTTGCCACACGTGACCAACGGGAGTTCGTCGCCTGACTTGCGGCACTGTGCAAGACCGATGGCAGCCATCAGTCCATTGCAAACACATTTGCGTCCCACGGTATCGGCTTCGCAACCGTCCTTCTGAAAATACGCTTGCGTTGGCTCACCGGGACATCGCCAAACAATTGAGCCATCAGCCATTTTGTGAGCGTGTCGCAGATATCCCAAGTCACAGACTTTGTGTCGATCCTGCAGTGCCACTGCTTCCGACATACTGCCAGTTAGTCCGAGGACCTTAAACGGAAAGCCGGTAGGCGATGCAACTGGATCGGTGAACACGCGTGCTTCACCGCGCTGCACCAATTCGATAACGCGCTGCTTCAACGAATCATCCAACCCTGATTCGCGACAATAGGCGAACGCCGTGCCGACTTGGATGCCTGCCGCACCCGCAGACAAGGCTGCGGCGAGCTTATCGGGAGTTCCATAGGATCCGGCCAACCAGAACGGGCGTCCCAGTTCACGAAAGAACCTTAGATCAACAACGTCTCGGTCCCCATAGATGGGCTCACCGATCGCGTTGAACTGAGCAGTTCCGCGTGGCGGCGCATTGTGTCCGCCAGCCGACGGCCCTTCGATCACAAAGCCATCCACGTAGCCGTCAGCCTTCTTGGCCAACATCGACGCGAGTGTTGCCGACGCGACGATTGCCAGGAACTTGGGACGTTTCAACCAAGGTACTTCGCCCTGCGTGAACTCTGCCGGTGAAAAATGGATGCGATGGACTTCATTCGCATCTGCGCCGTCGACATAAATGGCCATGTTCGCTGGCTCACCCTGTGCGAATCGGTCGAGTATCCCAGGAATTGTACGAGGGATGCCGGCGCCCATCAGGACGTAGTCGACGTCAGCGAGCATCGCTCCGTACAGCGAAGCCAACGTGGGCGTTTGGATCTTTTCCAACAGGTTGATCCCGACGAGTCCGTCGTGCCCTTCCTTGGCAAGAAACACTTCCACGAAGTTGGCCACAACGACCAACTCGACCTGCTCTTGACTAGGACAGACTGGCAGAACAGTCGTCGCGACAAACGGCTCGTGTGCGGACTTGCCACCCGGCACGAAGTAACGCGCGAGAATCCGGTCCGCCATCGGCTGATAAGGAAACTCTGCCAAGGCACGCCGCAGATCCCCAGAAGGATCTCCCATTTGCAGTCGACGGGCAAGTACGGAATCGATCGCTGTGCCGGAAACCACACCTAGCTGCCCACGTTTGGAAACAGCACGCGCTAACTGCCACCCCGAGACCGCGACTCCCATCCCACCTTGAATCAGAATCGGTTCCGATCGTTCGCTTGCGATCATTTTGTCCTCATTCCTGCTCAGCGAGTTACCTGGCAAGTAAGTAACGACCAGCTATCGATTGGACGTAAGCCGGCGTGGCTTGTCAAAGCCCACGCCGCATGGTCACCCTGAAATGATCGCACGTCGCCGTCGAACGCTTTTCGTTGTTCCGTGCTTACGTGCTGCTGAAAACACGTTTGAAAACGTGTACAGCGGCAACTCAGAAACATTCGATGTGCGACGATCTGTCCAGCGACTGCTAAGGTTCTGCTGAGCCAATTACTTCTGCCACGGTGTCGCACC
>JAGQPK010000401.1 GCA_020426755.1 Planctomycetales bacterium | reverse complement strand
TGAGCGCCGAACAGCGTCGCCGCGTGCACGGCGCCACACCCGAGCAGCACGAGCACGTAAGTGCCTGATGCTTCTGCACACATCATTTTGGCCAGCGACGGTTGCTGGTCGGGCAAATCGTGCGCCTGCGTGCCGACCGAAGTGGGATGCTCTTCCATTGTTCGCTTGCTCGTCCAATCGATAAACTCTAACGTGGATCAACCAGGAATCGGTCACATTCTAATCGCGCTGACGGTCGCTGGCGCCCCGTAATGGTACTAGTTCGCCGCCCGTGAGTTAGTTCGCCGCAACGCGTCAGCGTCGGTTCCTGCCCTGGCGCCGGCTCACCACTGTCGAGAACCGCGACTAACGTCTTTCGGCGAACCAGAACTGGGCTGGCGCCCATTGGCAGTCAGTTTAGTTTTCAGCATAGCAAAATCGCGTCGTTCCCCCTCCCGCCGATGGCCTCCACTTCGCGCAGCGCGAAACCGGGAGGGGAACAATGCGCGACTCGCGTGCAGCGTTGCAGCCCTTCTCCCCAGCCGCAAGTTGCATCCGCCCCCAGCAACCGCTTATACTGACGGACCTCACCGAATCAGACCTCCTACCGATCGACGACGACGTTCCTACCTCGATTCCGATTGTCCACACGGTTCGTACTTTGGACCCCGTTTGGACGCCCGTATACGCACACTTCCACCCATCCACCCAGGGAAGTCATCCGTTATGGCAGACGATTGGCGTCACTTACCACGGCGGCTAACTGGCTCGTACGTTGCAATTCTCTTCACTCTGGTCGTATGCACGTCAGCCAGTGCGTTAGAGGCCGCGGAGGAAGCTGAGTTCTTCGAAAAGTCGATTCGACCTGTACTCGTGGAACATTGCTATGAATGCCACAGCGCGGTTGCGGACAAGCAGGAAGCTTCGTTGCGAGTCGACTCGCGAGACGGCCTGTTGCACGGTGGTGATTCTGGTCCAGCGCTCGTGCCTGGCAAGCCGACCGACAGTTTGCTGCTGAAAGCGTTGCGACATGCAGGGCCGGAGATGCCGCCGGATCGTCGTTTGCCAGCGGACGTAATCGCGGACTTTGAAACGTGGATTGAGCAGGGTGCATTTGATCCGCGCGACACTGTTAGCGCGCCGATCAGCAGCGAACAGCGAGAGTCGACGAAACCAGCCGTCGATTGGGCCGCAGCGCGTGAGCGTTGGGCCTTTCGGACGCCCTCCGTTCAACCGCAACCGCCTGTAGTAGATGCGACGTGGCCACGCAGTTCGCTCGATTACTTTGTCTTGGCACAACTCGAGTCACACGATCTGACACCGGCACCGCCCGCGGATTTGGTGACACTTCGCCAACGTCTGAGTTTCGACATCGTGGGCTTGCCGGCTAACGCATTAGGGCTGCCGTCCGCAGATACGGCAGCGCCGGTCGACGTGAGCGAGTGGATTGACACCTTGTTGGCATCGCCGCGGTTTGGCGAACATTGGGCACGGCTCTGGCTCGATCTCGCTCGCTACGCTGAAGATCAAGCTCACATCGTCGGAGATGACCGCTCGCTTTGTTATCCGAATGCATACCTGTATCGCGATTGGGTTATCTCGGCTTTAAATCGAGACCTGCCGTACGATGAATTTGTTCGCCAGCAATTGGCAGCGGATCTGCTGCCTGACAATGACAATAATCTGGCAGCACTGGGGTTCTTAGGATTGGGGCCGAAGTACTACGATCGCGGTCGCCTGGCCGTGAAAGCCGAGGAGTGGGAAGATCGAGTCGACACCGTGTGTCGTTCGCTGCTGGGATTGACGGTGGCGTGTGCGCGATGTCACGATCACAAGTACGATCCAATTACCAGTGCCGACTACTATTCGCTGGCGAGTGTGTTTGCCAGTACGGAGATGTTTAATCGACCGCTCCGATCGGAAGGTGTGGAACTGAAGGGCGAGCAGGCAAAGAATCCAACGGACGCCATGCACGTCGTGCGGGAAAGCAAACCGACTGACCTCCATGTTTTCTTGCGCGGCAATGTCGAATCGCCTGGCCCCGAGTCGCATCGTGGTTTTCTGCAGGTACTCTCGCCGGGCGAGCGAGTTGAGTTTTCCCAAGGTTCCGGTCGGCTTGAGCTGGCAAACGTGATTGTTAGTCCAGCGAACCCGCTGACTGCACGCGTCTTCGTGAATCGTGTCTGGGCGAAATTGATCGGCGCCCCGTTAGTTTCATCGCCCAGCAACTTTGGCTCGCAGGGCGAACCGCCGTCCCATCCCGAATTGCTAGATGACTTAGCCGCACGATTCATGGCGGAAGGCTGGTCGCTCAAATGGCTCGTACGCGAAATCGTCAACTCTGCGACCTATCGGCAATCATCGACGGCCAGCTCGGAAGCCGTGCGAGTTGATCCGGGGAATCGCTTACTGAGTCACATGCATCGGAAACGCTTGAGTGTCGAGGTGTGGCGCGACCGGCTGCTCGCGGCCAGTGGTTCGCTGGATGATGCAATCGGCGGGGAGTCCATTGATCCGTGCGATCTGAACAATCGCCGCCGTACGGTGTACGCTTTTGTGAGTCGCTTTGAGCTCAACCCGCTGCTTGTTACGTTTGATTTTCCTGATGCGAACGTTCATGCCTCGCGACGCACCCGTACGACGACGCCCATTCAAGCACTGCTCTTGCTGAATCATCCTTTCGTCATGGAGCAAGCGACACGCTGTGCAAGCATCGCGACGACCGATTGCCCAACATGCACCAGCGGCGACCTAAACGGCACCATCAAAGCAGTCCGGCTGCTGTATCAGCATTTGTATGATCGTGCGCCTAGCGACACTGAGTTGTCAGTCGGTCTGCAATTCCTGGCGACTGACGACCCAAGTGATACCGAACAGATGCGACGGCAGTGGACTGAGTACGCTCAGGCGCTGATCGTCGCCAACGAAACCCAGTTCATTGACTGAGAGTGCAGAAATGCGAACACACAGCTCGCCAAGTGTGGCATCTTCGCGTCGTGACATGCTCTGCCGCAGTGCAGCCGGTTTTGGCTTGCTAGGCCTAGCCGGCGCCACGATGTCCAGCGCGGCGCCGTCCGCGTTCGGCTCGCTCACCTCCGAAGGCACTCACTTTCCGGCCAAAGCGCGGCGCGTGATATTTCTCTTCATGAATGGAGCGCCATCGCACGTTGATACGTTCGATCCTAAGCCGGAGCTGGCCAAAGTTGCGGGCGAGAAGCCCAGCGGCAAGCTGTTCAAGGATGCCAAGGCGGGCTATTTGCCCAGTCCGTTCCGCTTTTATCGACATGGGCAGAGCGGCATTCAGATGAGCGAATTGTTTCCGCGGTTGGCACGCCATGCGGACGACCTTTGCGTGCTGCGTGGAATGCATACCGACGTGCCCAATCATGAGCCGGGCCTACTGTTGATGAGTTCCGGGCATCAGCAGCCCGTGCGGCCTTCATTCGGATCATGGGCTTCATACGGCTTGGGATCGGAGAACGCGAATCTGCCGTCGTTCGTCGTGCTGTGTCCAGGCCGGCCGGTCGTGGGGCCGCAGTTGTGGTCGAGTGGCTTTTTGCCGGGACAGTTTCAAGGTGTCAGTGTTGACACGAATCACACGGATGTCAATGAGCTGATTGCGAACCTCAATCATCCGACTCGGACGCGTGATCAGCAGCGTAAGCAGTTGGATTTGATTCAGCGGCTCAATCGCTTGCATCAAACGGAACGGCCCGAAGATCCTCGCTTAGAATCGCACATTCAATCACTGGAAACCGCGTTTCAAATGCAGCGTGAAGCAACCGATGCGTTCGATTTGAAGCGTGAGTCGCTCGCGACGCAGGTCCGCTACGGCGACACACCCTACGGCCGTTCCTGCTTGTTGGCTCGTCGCTTAGTAGAACGCGGCGTGCGCTTCATCCAAGTTTATTATGTCGACAAAGGCAATAAGCAACCGTGGGACACGCACTCGAACAACGACGGTGGTCATCGCCGCCTGTGTGCCGACAGTGACCAAGGTACTGCGGCGCTGCTGCATGATTTGAAAGAGCGTGGTCTGCTGGACGATACGCTCGTGATCTGGGGTGGCGAGTTCGGCCGTACGCCGTATGCACAAGTGAACGACAACGACAAGCAGAAGCCGGGCCGTGATCACCACCATACCGGGTTTTCGATGTTCTTGGCGGGGGGCGGCGTGCGTTCGGGGCTGACGTATGGTGCGACCGATGAGTTCGGTATGAATGCCGTTGAAGGCCGTATGCATGTCCATGATTTGCACGCGACGGTGCTGCACCTGATGGGCATCGATCATACGAAGTTGACCTACCGCTATTCAGGTCGTGATTTCCGGTTGACTGACGTGCATGGGCGCGTCGTCAAGGAGATTTGCGATACGTAGCTTGTTGTCGACAACTGATCGCAAGTCGGCCGCTTTCGGTTAAACTGTCGAGCACGTTCAGTCAACTCATTACAGGAGATGCAGTACGTGCTCCACGCGAACAATCGACGACGCTTGCTCATCTGTTTTGCCATCATGGCATGTGCTGCGCGTGGCGTGGCACAAGAATCTCATTCTGCCGCGACACCGCCGGCAGTCGACAAAGACTCGCCCGACATCGCACCGGCTGTTTCTACACAAACGGGGCTGTTGCTTGAACCGCCGTTGACGCTGCCGGAACTCACGCGTGAGCGGTTTGTTGAGTTGGTGTCCACGGTTGGTAAGGAGCGGATTGGTCGACCATGGACTTCGCCTGTGGTTAAGTTGGCGGCTCACCAGCGCGCAGGCGCCCAGGGGCTAACTCACGAGGAAGTCCAGGCGTACATGGTGCAAGCCAAGCAATTGTTTGACGAGGGCAGGGCAGTGCCGGTTTCCGATGTCGGGTTGATCAGCACGCAAGAGGACGTGATTCGTCAACCAATGCTCAACCACATCGCGGCATTCGAGAATGACGTGGCACGTGTTTACTTGTTGGTGCAGAAGACCGCAGCGGATCGCGCGTGGTCGTACTATTCAATCGTGCAGGACCTGACGCTCAACCCGCCGCGCGATTATTTCGGCCAGATCCATGCAGATCACGTTCGTTTCGAGGCACAAAGTTGTTCGAAGTGCCATTCATCCGGGCCACTGGCAATTCATCCGAATCGAGCGGACTTGGTGCTGGACGCCAAGCTGGCTGCGGCGCTGAACCAACACATCGCCACACAGCCAAGATCTCGGATGTACTTCCCCGACTACGATCCACCGCCGCCACGCGGCGAATTATTGAAGCTGGATTTCTGTGCATCGTGCCACGCGGATGACGGCGATCGCGGACCGCTCTATCAAGTTCACGCGCACCCGATTCGAGTGATGGTCGACTTCGGCTTTATGCCGCCCGACCGGCGGCTTGATGCGGACGAGGTCGCGGAGTTGAAAGCGTGGTTGGAACGAAAATAGGAGCTAGAAGCTAGGGTCAGGTGATTGTGCCGCGCGTGCATTAAGTTCGCCGAAAGGCGCCAGCCTAATGGC
>JAGQPK010000400.1 GCA_020426755.1 Planctomycetales bacterium | reverse complement strand
TCTAAATTTAGTGTCATCGGGCGCCAGCCGCGGTTCACGAGCATTGTCGGACTCGGCGCCGGGGCAGAACCGACGCTAACGCGTTGCGTCGAACTGACTCGCGTTGCGGCGAACCAACGACGAACTAGCGCGTTCACGCGCCGCGGCTCAGCTCGTTCGCCGCGGCGGGCCGATCGAGAAGACCGTTACGATTCGTAGCTGCTATTCTGTAGTGCGAAAACGAAGTCGGTCGTATCGAAGTCGCCGTCACCGTTCCAGTCGCCTTCGACGTAGCTCGAATTGTTATCCACTCCGTCCTCGTATTCACCACTTTGCATGACCAGCATCAAATCGTTCGAGTCAAACACACCGTCCTGATTCGAATCGCCGACTACGCCAATGTGAGACGTGAATGCTGCCAAGTGGTTGTTAGATCCTTTGAGCAGATTCTGATACACCAAGTCGATGTCGGCATGGTCGGACGAGTCGATTGCGATGGCCAGATCATCGATGTCAGTGACCTCGATCAATTGACCAACTTGATAGGCATCGATGATGCCGCGTGATCCCTTGTCTACTAGGTCTTCATACATCTGAGTGAAGACGGGATTCGTGTACACGCCGCGTGTGTCATCCAACACAGGATCTTCGAGTTGATAAGTATTGATGAGTCCGGCAACGGCATCCATATGCTTTTGCTCGGATCGCGCGATGTTGTCGAATACCTGATCGCTGTACTGTTCGGCAAATGTCAGATAGACATCGCGTGCCAGTTTCTCCTCTTCGCGGATAAATAGGATGCGCTCAATCTCTGCGTCAGTCAGCGCGCCCGCTGCGAGATCACGTCGCTCCAAAGTGTCGACCACCAACAGTCGCGATCGATGCGTCGCGCCCGCGTGCCTATGTCGCCTCAGCCATTGTGCCGTCTTCATCGTACGGTCTCCTTTCTTCGCTCGTAACAAACCCCGCGATGGTCGCGGGGTTACGCACGTAACGTGCCGATACGGTCGATTCGTGAGGTTCGTGAAGGCGGCCTGTGCGAATGTGTGAGATATCTGCGACTTTGCTTGCCAGCGAAAATGAACGGTGGAAGCAGTGCAACGTCGTGAGGTGTTACGCTCGCGATATTCTCATCGTGTGTCAAACTCTTAACGCAAACTCGTGATGAGGTGCTGAACGTTAACGTTATCACTTAACGAAAACGGTTAACGTCGCGCGAAGATTGAATGCTAGTTCGCCGAAAGGCGTTAACCGCGGTTCAGAGGCTTGATCGCGGAGTGCTGAGTTTGGATCTGTGATTTTTGAATGAGAAAGAGACCGCAAACTTCGGGGCGCGACGTTCCTCAATCAGAAATCTGAAATCATCATTCCGAAATCAACTGCTGCGCCGGGACAGAACCGACGCTAGCGCGATACGGCGAACAAAAAAATCCGCCGAAGTTGCCTTCGGCGGATCTTGCTTGGTTCCACGAAATTGCGAACGGTCGTGGCCGTTAAAGTCGCGCGAGCTTACTCGGCGAGTTCTTCCAGCTTGCCCGACTTGATGACGTCGCCATAAGTCGTGTCACTGTCCTTCTTCTTGGTCTCTTCGACCTTCTTGAAGGCTTCGTCGAGTTCCTTCAGCACAACTTCTAGTTCGGCTTTGCGACCTTCGCTACCGCCGGCCTTTTGAGCCGCCTTCAGACGATCGCTGGCGTCACCCTCGATCAGTTCTGCCAACTCCTTGCCGTAGGCATTGCGAACGTTCTTCTTCTCGTCCTTCACGTGGCAGAGGTTGCAGTTGAGCGACTTGAACGAGGCCTTGATCGCATCGTCGCCATCTTTGACGTACTTCTGCTCGAAGGCCTTCTTGAATTCACCCAGTGCGTGAGCCTTAGGAGTCATCGCGCCAAACAGCAGTCCGGCAGCCACGCAGATGTAGACAAAACTCTTCATTCATTTCTCCTTGTGATGACAATCAGGTCAACCGCTTGCCACCCGCAGCGGGGCCGTGAGCGGATCTCTAGTTCTAGATGCGTTTTGCATTCCATGTCGCGAGTCCGCATGTTTCATGCAGCGGAGCGACATTAGGGCGGGACGACCAAATCATTTGCGTCGCCCAATCAGTAGACCCCCTGTTGGATGCTCTGTCAAGCAACGTTGGTTACCGTGAGACCAGACATTATTGAGTGGTTTAGCGTCTGATTTACGATCAAGCTGATGCGGCGTTATTACGCTAAGAACAGTTAGCAAGTTCGCCGTCTGACACGCCTGCGGACTCGCTATCTGACACGCCTGCCTGACTCGCCCTGACTCGCCTGCCTGACTCGCCCTGACTCGCCTGCGGCTACGTGTTAAGCTGGTGGGATTACGACTGATAGAACGGTCGGGTCTTTTTGGGCACTGTCACTTCGGGCTCGGGCAGCCTGGGCAAGCTCGTTTGCTGGAAGCCGCGTGTCGACTTGCTGTCATTGCCACCGACACCTTCCGGGCGCGCCAACACGAAATCGGCGACGCGCGCTTCGTGTACTGGACGAGTTTTTTCTAGGGCGTCGCGCCAGCGGATTTGTTTCCACTGTGGGTCCGTTTCACCCCAGTGCGATTGCCACACCTCAAAATCAAAAGTCTCTGTCGGTGCACCGTCTTGCGGGACGATCTTCCACAGCGTTTCCATGCCCTCGTACGCCGTGTTGGCCGCTCGATAATCGACCTGCGCCATGAATTCGGCCAGCCGCCGCGCGCCGCTCTGCAAAATCAACGAGCTCCAGCGCTGCGTGACGAAAATCGAACTGTCGCTGGAGATCCCTAACGGAATCAGGTTGGGACGCATCGTCGACGTCGAGATTTCAATCAGCCCTTGGTCAACGACTGCCGTGACGTGCTGCAAGTCAATTCGTGCTTCTTCGTTTTCCGTCAGTGGCTTGCCGGTCCCGCCCATTCGCAATAGCCGCTCACTCGACACCAGCAGTCCGTTGTGCCAACTGAGTGTCAGCGGAATGGCCTCCGGAGCAACGACCATCGTGGCTTCGCAGCGCACAATGCAATTGTTCAATTCCAATGTCGTGTTGGCGCGAGGAACCACGTCGGGATCGAGCATGTCGCCGCGTGTCGGCGGCAGACAGTTGAACACGGAAACATTCGCCAAATTGCTGAAACGCTCGCCGCTCGAGTTTTGGACCGTCACGGTGCTTTGATAGAGTGCGAACTTGCGTACATCTTTGAGTTCGAACAGCGACCATTCGCCCTCAAACGCTTCTCGCGCCAAATTGAATTCAACATGCACACCGCGCAGCGCCAAGGTTCCGCCAGTGATCCGCAGCATGCCATGAGATGACGAGGTTGTGTCACCAAGTCCGCCGGCCTGGAAAACGAGAATCGGGGTGTAGCCTGTGCCCGCCTCCAGGGTGAGTTCACGGTTGGCCAGTTTCAGCGAGAGCCCCGGCAGCCGAATGCGACCACTCTTGCGGATTTCGATCGTGTCGATCGACGTGTTCTGCATTGCCAAGCGGCACGCGTCCGCCAGGTTGCTCACAACCAGTTCACCGTTCCCGGGCAGGAGCGACGGTGAGTCGTCAACGATCAGCGTCATGACTCCTGTTTGACCGCTCGAGTCACTTCCGCGCGCTGCTCGCGCCGCGACCGTATCCACGCCAGCAGCCGTACTGGTCGTCGACTCGGAGCCGACTGGCATCCCGCCTTCTGTTGACGCGGTATCATTCGTTTCCAGAGCCGTTCCGACGCCTGTCGTGGAGTTGCTCGGAGAAGCTGACGGCATTGTGTTACCAGCGGGTGAACGGGCAGCGCTTGCTCCGGTTGCTGGCCCGGTTGTCTTGGGGGCCGTTGCGCCGAGCGAATCATCGCTGGCGACCTCGGCGCCGGTCACACTGTTCGAATCGACACGCCGGGGCACTTGGAATTCTGGTTGAGGCTCCGCGCGCAGGCCGCCATCGAGCCAGGCGGGATCCCAAAACATGGCCAGCAACAACAGCGTGACGGACGGTACCATCCAGGGCAGGTGCAACTGAAACCGCTGCCAACGAGACGGCAGCGGGGCAACCCAGATCGCTTCCGCGCGATTCGGCGTCGACATGCCGAGCCGTTCCGCCAAGATCAGCAGGTCTGCGACCAGATCGAGCGGCCGTTGGTAGCGATCGGCCGGTTTCTTGGCCAACATGCGATGCATGATCGGCATCAATTCGGGCGGCAAGTCGTCGCGGACTTGGCGGGGATCGGGCGGCGCTTCGCTGTTGTGACTCAACAACTTCTGCAGCACGGTGCCTTCGGGAAACGGCGGTTGCCCGGTCAGCATGAAGTAGAGTGTGCAGCCAAGCGAATAGAGATCGCTTCGCACATCGGCCTGCCGCGGATCACGCGCTTGCTCGGGCGAGATGTAATCGAATGTGCCGAGCGTCACGCCACTGGCAGTTAAATCTCCGTCGCGCGTATTCATCGGTCGCAAGCGAGCGAGGCCCATGTCGACCAGTTTGGCCTTGCCGCCGGGCGTCAGCAGCACGTTCGACGGCTTGATGTCGCGATGCACGACTTCGCGACGAGCCGCGTGCTGGAGTGCCTCGGCTACCTGCAATGTCACCTGCAACGCCTGCTCGACCGGCAGCGGACCCTGTTCCAAAATCAGCTCACGCAGATTCTGTCCTTCGATGAATTCAAAGACAATGAAGTACCAGCCATCGTCCTCGCCCACGTAGTAGACACGCGCGATGTTTTCGTGATCGAGCCGCGCTGCACTTTGCGCCTCGTTCTGAAACCGCCGCACGGTTTCCTCATCTTGTCCCTGATCGCGCGAGAGAACTTTGACGGCGACCGTACGGTTCAGCATCGTGTCGGTGGCGCGAAATACGGCGCCCATGCCGCCACCGCCGACGAACTCCGACAGATGAAAGTGGGCCAATTTGCGCCCAACCAAGGTCTGCCCGAGTTCCCGCGAACCAATCCCTTCGCGTGAAACTGCCGTCGGCAGCGGGGGGCGTTTGGAAATTACCGTCGCATCCCCCGGGATCACCGCCGAGCTCCCGGCAGAATTCGAATCGCTGGCAATGTGCGCCAGCGGGTCGGCTGGCGGCTGAGTCAGTTGTTCATCGCCCTGAACAGGCGACGCAGCATCGTCCGGCGGCAAATCCGCCGCAGATCGCTCAGATGAATGGGACGAGTCGTTCATCGGATTGGGGGGGCGCTCGTCGGTAAAGACTGTTCAACATCCGCAGACCACGGAACGCTCTATTTTAGATACGGCCCGGGGGGACCGTCAAATGAAAGACGAGTAGCTAGTAGCTAGTAGCTAGGAAATAGATATTAAATCAGCCGCTAGCCCCGAAAGCTGTCGTTGATAGCTGAGAAGGACCTGCAGAAAACGAGCTTCCCTAGCTCCTAGCTCCTAGCTCATTCTAAGCCGCCCGGCGACCGTGCGATCCGTCGGCATGTTGGCGATTCGACTGCATCTGTCGGAGGATTTCTTCGGCGAGCCAAACGGCGTCAGCAGCGTGGCTACCGTT
>JAGQPK010000003.1 GCA_020426755.1 Planctomycetales bacterium | reverse complement strand
TACATCAATTTCGTCCTCCAGCGTCACCGTGACCGACATCGGAGCCCACGCCTCGTCCAGATCGCCGTCCATCGTGACGATCCGCTTGATGCGCGACTTCTTCCGTGACGGCAGTGCCATGACCTCGTCACCCACACGCACAATACCGGACGCGACGGTGCCACAGAAGCCGCGAAAATCCAAGTTCGGCCGCAGCACATATTGCACGGGGAAACGGAAATCGATCAGATTTCGATCCGACGCGATGTACACATTTTCCAACATGTGCATCAGCGTCGAACCCTGATACCACGGCGTGTCCGTGCTCGCATCGACAACGTTGTCACCACGCAATGCGGAGATCGGAATGAAGTGCACATCATCCGGAATCATCCGCCCCGAGAAATCAATGTAGTCCGACTTGATCTTCTCGAAGACTTCCTCGCTGAAGTCGACCAGATCCATCTTATTGACGGCGACGATCACGTGCTTGATGCCCAGCAGCGACGCGATAAAACTGTGTCGCTTCGTTTGCTCGACCACACCATGTCGCGCATCGATCAAAATGATGGCCAAGTCGCAGGTCGACGCTCCCGTCGCCATGTTGCGCGTATACTGCTGATGCCCCGGCGTGTCGGCAATGATGAACTTACGCTTGGCGGTCGAGAAGTACCGATAGGCCACGTCGATCGTGATGCCTTGTTCGCGTTCGGCCTTCAAGCCGTCAGTCAACAGCGCCGGATCAAAGTCACCGCCAGTCGTGCCGTGCACCACGGAGTCACGCCGCAACGTCGCCAGCTGATCTTCGTAGATCATTTTCGAGTCGTACAGCAAGCGTCCGATCAACGTGCTCTTGCCGTCATCGACACTGCCGCAAGTCAAAAAACGAAGCAACTCTTTATGCTCGTGTTGAGCAAGATAGGCATCGATGTCCGTCGAAATCAGATCAGAATGGTGAGACATAATCTCAAAGGGCTTTCCTGAACAGGGCAACGTATATAGCCACTAGTCACTAGCAACTAGCTGCTAGATGACTGGTCACTAGAAATAGCCTTCCTTCTTCTTCTCTTCCATCGATCCCGACTGGTCGTAGTCAATCACACGACCTTGTCGTTCAGAGGTCTTCGTCAGCAACATCTCTTGGATGATTTCCGGTAGTGTCGTGGCCGTGGATTCAACGGCGCCCGTCAACGGATAACACCCCAAGGTGCGGAAACGAACCGTCTTAATTTCGGGTTTCTCGCCCTCGTTCAACGGCATGCGATCGTCATCAACCATGATCAACACACCATCTCGCTCGACCACCGGTCGGGGCGCGGCAAAGTACAATGGCACAATTGGGATCTTTTCCAAATGGATGTACTGCCAGACATCCAGCTCCGTCCAATTCGACAACGGGAACACACGAATGCTCTCGCCCTTGTTCACACGCGCGTTGTAGATGTTCCACAGTTCGGGACGTTGGTTCTTGGGATCCCAGCGATGATTGGTATCACGGAACGAGTACACGCGTTCCTTCGCGCGTGACTTTTCCTCGTCGCGACGTGCACCGCCGAAGGCAGCGTCGAACTTGTACTTGTTCAAGGCCTGCAACAAGCTCTGGGTCTTCATCACGTCGGTGTGCTTCTTGCTGCCCACCGTGAAGGGGTTGATATTCGCCTTCACCCCCTCTTCATTGATGTGGACCAGTACGTCCAACCCCAGCTCATGACGGGCGTACTCTTCGCGAAATTTGATCATGTCCGTGAACTTCCAAGTGGTGTCCACGTGCAACAGCGGAAATGGAGGTTTGGCCGGATAGAACGCCTTCATTGCCAAGTGGACCATCACGGCCGAATCCTTGCCGATCGAGTAGAGCATCACAGGATTCTCAAACTCGGCGGCGACTTCGCGAATAACGTGAATGCTCTCCGCTTCGAGCTGTTTCAGGTGCGTCAGCTTGTATCCAGACATCGAAGATTCCGCTGGCTAAGAGACAGATTTCATTTTCCAGGTCGAAAACCGACCCTCATCGTATCGGCCGATTGCTCGGTACAATCCAGCCAAGCCGCCAATCGCCAAAGTCACAGCAAACGCCGGATCTTCCCAAGCTTACGAATTTCGCAAGCGGACACAAGGAGGCCGCAGCGGATGAGACTTCACTGGCAGCTACTCGGACAGCGGCAGTTGCTGGGGCTCATCGTACTCGGCGTCTACGGCAGCGGGGCCGTGATGAGCATGTGGCGGCTCGACCAAGTGAATCCCGTAGGCACATAAGACTCCCAACACCAAAGCGGCCGATAGCTTCAGACGATCGTGGTGGTGGAACTGCACCTCTGGCAGCAGGTCGCTCAATGAGATGCAGAGAAAAACGCCGGCTGAGATGGCCAGCGCGACCCCAACCCAATAGTGCTGCGCGTCGCCCATCGCCTGAACCCAAGCGGCAAACACCAGCGCCCCCGCCGGACACATCGCCGCAAAACCTGCATTCACTGCCTGCTGCGTATTGCGCGACGAACCCCGCGCCTGCATCAAGGTTGTGATCGATAACGCATCCAGTGGCTTGTGCAGCACGATGGCCAAAAACACGCCAAAGCCGGCCAGCCCCACCGTTCCCCGATGCGCCAAGTCAGAAATCACCCCGGCGGCCAAGGCCACGCCATCCAGAAATGTGTGCAGCGACAAACCGCACGCCACCCCCAGCCAACTGACCGAACTGATCTCCGGACGGTCACCGACGCCGTGACCGTGCTGGCAACCCGCATGGCTGTGGCTGTGCCCGTGTCCATGCGCATGCCCGTGATCGTGGTTGGCAGGTTTCGATTCCGTCGATGGATCATCATGCGAGTGGGCAGGAGATTCTCCATCACTCAACCCATCCAAGGCTGGACCATGTTCGTGAAAATGAAAGGTGCGAATCAGCAGGAACATCCCCAACAGCCCGACCATCAACCAAACGATCGAGGTATCCAGCGAACCGGTCTCGACGTAACTGTGTGGCAGCATGTGCAGCATGCCGACGCCCAACATCGTGCCGCCGACGAAACTCAACGCCACCTGCATCCGCACGTGCGTCAAGTTAAACAGCGATGGCAGCCAACCGCCAAATAGTGAGCTGGCGACGACGGCGATGCTATAGACAGCAATCAGAAGATGGGGGCTCATGACGAAGTGACCTTCCCGCCATCGTAGGGGCCATCGTAATCCGCTTGATCGTCGTTCGCATCGGCCTTGATCGAGAGCACGACGCTTTCGCCTAAATGCCCGGGGGTCTCGTAGCTCGCAGCCTTTCGCAACGCCAAAGTCTGCATGTAGCCGCGATGTCGCGCTTCGCCACGTTCCTCGATCCAGCGGGGTCCCTTGATCAACAGCAAGCGATCGAAGCGGCCCCAATACGGCTGCACCCAGGACAGAATCTTCCACAACGGACCGACGGCCCGCGCCACAATCGTATCGAACTTGGTGTGCGGTAGCAGCTGCTGCGCGCGTTGGGCATGAACGGCCACGGGCAGTGACAGCTCCTTCACCATCGACTCGACCGCCCGGGCTTTCTTGCCAATCGACTCGCAAACCGCGACCTTCAAGTCCGGTCGGATGATCGCCAAAATGATCCCCGGCACACCTCCGCCAGTCCCCAGATCGAGCACACGTTCCTGCGGACTTAGGAGTTGAGCTAGCTGCCAGCTATCCCAGATATCGCGCGTCACAAACTGCTCGACTTCAGCATGGCGCGTCAAGTTCATGCGTTCGTTCCAGACCGTCAACTGCTCGCGATAACGCTGCAACAGATCGATTTGGTCGTCAGGCAAAGTCAATTCGAGGCGAGCTAGCGGCTCACTCAATGGATTCGCGTTCAAGGACTTGCATGCTTTCAGAAGCGTAGGCAGCGGCACAGCATAGGCAGCAGCCCAGCGATGGCAGCGCCGCAGTGGAACTTCTGAATATAGTCGTCTGCGTCACGCGAGCATACACGGGGCGAGAGCGACTGCGTTGAGAAAATTTGACGGTTAAGCAGATTTTCTCGATTCCGAAAACCTGTCAGACGATAACACCTGCAACAACCACGTCTCTTAAAATCGCTATCACGAACGCTCCGACGTGCGGAAAAGGATTGCCTCATGCCTCGTTCGAATCACACACGATTGGTGTCTTTGACATCCGTCCTGTTCAGTGCGCTGCTGCTGGTCTGTTTAAGCAGTGGCTGCTGCGTGACGCCTGTCTGCATGACTGGCGGCGGCGCTTGCGGCTCCTGCGGCGACGGCATGATCACCGGCGAGTGCGGCAGCTGCAGTGGCGGCGCTCAGTTTCCTGCCACATGCGGCACCTGCACGACGGGCAACTGTGGCGGACTCAGCGGCCTCGTGGCACCCTTGCTGAGTACACGTTTGGCCTGCGGTTCGGGCTGCGGCGGTGTCTATTGGAACGAATGGGTCTCCGATCCGCCCGTCTGCTGCGACCCGTGTGACGATTGTGGTTGCTGGGTCGGACCGCGCTGTGATACGTGTGCCGGATCAAGTTGCGAAGCGGCCATCCGCCGTGGCCCCTTGGGCATCGTGGGCGCTGCCTGGCACGGGGTGACGGGAGCCGTCGGCACCGTGCTCCACACAGGCCTCTATGGCTATCGCACGGTCGGTTGCGGATGTGCAGAGTGCAGTGCAGAGTGCAGTTCAGAGTGTTCCGGAATGAGCATGGGCTGCGATTCGTGCGGCAGTGTTGGCTGCGACGGCAGTTGCAACGGCGCTTGCGACGGCGACTGTGCCCAGTCACAATTGGCTCCAGCACCCATGTTAGCCGCTCAAACCGAATCGCACTCCATCCGTCCCGTCGCAGCTCAAGGACAGGTCTCGCAGAACACTCGTCCTCCGCATCGTGTCGTCACCCAGCGGCTGCGACGCTAGTGATCTGCGATGCGGCCTGACCGCTTGGCAATCAAACATGCGTGGCATTGATCTGTTTCTGGAAATGCTGGCGGACTTTGGAGTCCGTCAGCTTTTTGGCAATCCGGGCACATCTGAATTGCCCTTGATGGATGCATTGGTCAGCTTCGACCGCATCCAATACATTCTCGGCCTCCATGAAACCGCCGTGATGGGCATGGCCGACGGTTATGCTCAAGCTTCCGGCAAACTTGCGGTAATCAATCTGCACGTGAGCTGTGGCGTAGGCAACGCGATGGGGCAGCTCTACAACGCCTTTCGCGAAAACACCCCGCTGCTTGTCACCGCCGGTCAGCAAGATCGCCGCCTGATGTTCGAAGAGCCCATTCTGTGGGGCGATCTCATTGGCGTCGTGCGTCCCTGGACGAAAATGGCGGTGGAAGTGCAGCGCATCGCTGACCTACCACGTGCACTTCAGCGCGCTGTCCAGGCCGCGCTGACGCCGCCCACCGGGCCAGTGTTTCTGAGTTTGCCAATGGACCTGCAGTCCGAATTGACGGCGATCGAACAAGTGCCTCGGCTCCAAGTCCCGGCCAACCGCTGGCGTCCCGACCCGACGACGATTGCTCAAGCAGCCAGACTGTTGTCACAAGCCGAACGCCCCGTCATCTTGGCTGGTAGCCGCATCGTGCAACGCGACGCCGTGGGCCAACTGGTCAGCTTCGCCGAAACTTGCGGCGCGGACGTCTTCACGGAACCACTTTCACATCAAGGGCGACTGCCATTTCCTTGTCAGCACCCACTGGCTCGCAATTGCCTACCCATGTGGGCGCCCGAGATGCGACAGGCACTGGCGGGCTACGATGCGATTGTGGCCGTCGGCATGGATCTGCTCAAGCAATACGTTTACCACGACGCCGACGGCGCTCTGCCAGCCAACGTACCAATTGTGCAAATCGACGAGGATTCGCGCGAGCTGAACAAGAACTATCCGACTGCCGTGGCCATCTGGTCCGACTGTGGCACAGCACTCGCAGAACTGACCGTTGAAGTGGATCGACTCCGTACAGATATGCAGCGTCAAGCGGCGATTGCACGACGAACGGCCCGTGATGCCGCAGCGCAACTTGAGCGTACGACGCTGGCCGAACAGCTCGATTCAATTGATAACCGCGTGCCTGTCCCAGCAGGCAAGTTAATGCGGATCATCTCGCAGCACTTGCCGTCACGAACCGCCATTGTCGAAACGGCCGTAACGACCACGCAATCCATCCTGCAACGCCTCGGTGCCATACCGACCACCGACGGATACTTCGCACATCGCGGCTGGTCGCTCGGCTGGGGACTCAACGCCGCCATCGGCGTACGACTGGCCTGGCCAGACCGCCCGGTACTCGGCATCCTGGGCGACGGCGCCGCACTCTACGGCATCCAAGGCCTCTGGACAGCTGCTCACTACAAGATCCCCGTCACCTGGATCGTTTGCAACAATCGCGAATACCGGATCCTTAAACAAGGTGCCGCGTCGCTCGGACTGCCCAACGCACAGAAACATCAGTTCGAATCGTTGACGCTTGACACGCCCCCCATCGACTTCGTCACGCTCGCTCAGTCATTCGGCATCGAAGCACAACGTCCACAAACCCATGCAGCGATCGTCGATTGCTTGTCACAACTTGAAACTCGAGACACGCCACTTCTAATCGAAGTCGCAGTCGAGTAACCACAACGTTGCGAACTGCATCAAAATAGAACGCAAAGGCGCAAATTTGCCGCGTCTATTTCTGCCGATCGCTAAGCAGTCACCGGCTCGTCGCGTCGCTGCGTCCTTGTGACTCTGCGTTCAATCATTCAATCCAAAACGCAAAGGCGCAGAGACGGGGAGACGCGGAGTGCCGATCGTCGCGCTAAGTCGACGAAGTTGCGGCGTCTATTTCTGTTCATCGATGAGCAGTCACAGGCTCGTCGCGTCGCTGCGTTTTTGCGACTCTGCGTTCAAAAAGATCGCAGAGGCGCAGAAGGCAACCCACAGGCATGCACAACGCGGACTACAGATCGTAGTACAAGCAGAATTCGTAGGGATGTGGTCGCAAGCGGATCGCGTCAACCTCTTCTTGGCGCTTGTAGTGGATCCAAGTGCGAATAACGTCCTCCGTGAAGACGTCGCCGCGCAACAAGAAATCATGGTCATTCTCGAGCGACGCCAGAGCATCGTCGAGCGACGCGGGAGTCTTGGGGACACTCGCCAACACCTCCGGCGGCAAGTCGTAGATGTCCTTATCCAATGGTTCCCCAGGGCTGATCTTGTTCTGAATGCCGTCGATCGCCGCCATCAGAATCGCGGCGAAGGCAAAGTATGGATTGCAGGTGGGATCCGGACAGCGGAACTCGATACGTTTCGACTTGGGACTCGGGCTGTACATCGGAATTCGACAGGCTGCCGAGCGGTTCCGTTGCGAGTATGCCAGGTTGACGGGCGCTTCGTAGCCCGGCACCAATCGCTTGTAGCTATTCGTCGTTGGATTCGTAAATGCCAACACGGCCGGCGCGTGTTTTAGTAATCCACCCAGTGCATGCAGGGCCATATCGCTAAGCCCCGCGTAGCCGCTCCCGGCAAACAACGGTGTACCTTCATTCCACAACGAGAAGTGGGTGTGCAGTCCGGAGCCGTTATCGCCGAACAGTGGCTTGGGCATAAACGTGACGCTCTTACCATGACGACGCGCTACGTTCTTGACGATGTACTTGTACATCATCAGATTGTCTGCCATCGTCACGAGCTGGTCGTAATGCAAGTCGATCTCCGACTGCCCGCCGGTCGCAACTTCGTGATGTTGACACTCGACATCCATGCCGCATTCGATCATGGTCTGCATCATTTCGTTACGCAGGTCCATCAACTGATCGCTCGGCGGTACCG
Organism: Planctomycetales bacterium; assembly: GCA_020426755.1. Classification (GTDB taxonomy): domain Bacteria; phylum Planctomycetota; class Planctomycetia; order Pirellulales; family Pirellulaceae; genus JAGQPK01. The sequence goes on along the minus strand of JAGQPK010000003.1, from coordinate 24,025 downwards.
GAAAGTAGCCTTCCTTGTAGCGCAACTTGTGACCAAGATTGGGTTGTTCATCGCGACCACGATTCCACTGCCCTTCGCCACTATCTAAAAAGTAAAACGCCTGATGAGCCGTCTGTTCGTAGCGCGCATCATCGAAGACAAAGAATTCAGCTTCGGGTCCGAAGTAAGCAGTGTCCGCCACGCCGGAAGTGCGCAGATAGTTAACGGCCTTGCGCGCAACATTGCGCGGATCGCGCGAGTAGTCCTCGCGCGTGATCGGATCCTGTATGTTGCAGATCAGCACCAGCGTCGGCAACGTAGTAAACGGATCCAAGAAGGCTGTGTCGGGCTGCGGCACGATCAGCATGTCACTTTCATTGATCGCTTGCCAGCCTCGAATGCTGGAGCCATCAAACCCCATTCCCTCTTCGAATACATCCTCGTTCAACTTACCCACGGGAATGGTCAAGTGTTGCCAGCGACCTGGGAAATCCATAAACCGCAGATCGACCGCTTTGACATCTTTTTCTCGGCAGAGCGCCAGAACTTCTTTCGGAGTCATCACATTGCCTTCACTGGTATGGAATCTCAAATCCGAGAATTCACGGTTGTACGGGAAGTTGGGAACTCGTTGGGCGACCGGCCGGAGTCATCGTTGCACGCAGTACCGACGCACCGGAGAAGAAGCGGAACAGGAGTGCCAAGAACGCTGGAACTAACACGGGTCTCACCAAAAATGTGTCGATCAGTACCCCCAGGGACAGCGCGAAGCCCAATTCGACAATTCCGCGCAACGATCCCGTTGTCATCGACACGAACGTCCCCGCCATAATGATACCGCAACTGGTGATGATGCCACCCGTATGCTCAATCGCCCGGCGTAAGCCACCGAACAGCCCATGCGTCGCCTGTTCTTCAAAGACACGTGTCGCCAAGTAGATGTTGTAGTCCTGGCCAATCGCCACCAAGATCACAAACAAGAACAACGGCACCTTCCAGTCTAGGCCGTGGAAACTATCGCCGTACGTCACTTGGAAGAACCATTGAGTTGCTCCCATCGTGACATAATAACTGAAGAGCACCGATAGAATCAGATACAAACAGACGACCGGTCGCCGCAGAATGACGAGCAGCACCGCGAGCACGGCCAGCACGACCAGCACTTGGATTCTGAGATTGTCGCGGCGAGTCACTTGTCGCAAGTCACGAATGCCGGCGGTTGTGCCACCAAACACAAACTGCGCATTGTGCCAGAAGCTTGTCCGCTCCTTTGCCAGCGCGCCGAGTCGTTGATCGATCTCAGAAAGTGTCGCAATCGCTGCAGACGAGAACGGATCGGCAGCCAGCAACACCTCCAATCGCGCCACGTCGCCATTGAGTTCTTCACGCTGGCTCAAGTAGAGCGATCGTGTCAACTCGTGGCTCTGCATCGCGGCCTTCTTGATCGAATACCCCGTGGGCCGATCTCCACGCGGTTCGGCAAAACTGCGCACCGAAACAACGCCATCGACATACAGTGCCTTGGTCAGTTCCGCGAGTGCCGATTTGCCATCGGATGTATCCAGCGCCGCACCGGGTACTTGCGCCAGCACGATCACTGGCCCAGTTTCACCGACTGAGAAATGTTCGTGCATGCGATCTGCGCCGGTACGACTTGGTCGATCGGGAGACAGTTCGCTCAGGAAGTCGTAAGTCACTCGCACTTGCGTGCCGAGCGCCGCGAGCGGGCTCATTAAGGCAACACAAGCGATCAAGATCAGCCCGGGAGAAGCGACAATCCGCCGTGCCACCCATTCCCACAACCGCGATCCCGAGCTTTCCGTTGACGACTCGTGAATACTCTTCACAGCAAACGGCCAGAAGACGGCGCGACCGAACGCCGCCAATAGCGCCGGAGCTAACGTTAGGCAAGCCGCCAGCGTTACGGCCAAACAGAGTCCGATTGCCGGTCCACTATTGCGGAACTTGCCAAACTCGGCAAAGAACATCGTCGCCAAGCCCAGAATCGTGGTCAGTGCGCTCGCCGTCAGCGCATCGCCGACTCCAGCGATCGTCAACGCCATCGACTCATGCCCCGAGAGACCGCGCCGCAGCTCTTCGCGGTAACGTGAGATCAGGAATAAACAGAAGTCGGTACCAGCGCCGAACAGAATCACCACAACAAAAATCTTCGTGGTTGTGAAGATCTTGAAATTCCACCAGTCGAAGCCGGGCACAGTTCCTAAACGCGTCAGTGCGGCGACAAGCCCTGTCGCAACGCCTACGGAAACACCAATCGTGATCAGCGGCACCGCGACCAACAAGGGAGCTCGATACACCACAGCCAAAATCAGCACGACCAACACCACGGTGTAGATCTCGGTATTCTTGATGCTCTCGGCGGCTGACCGCAACATGTCACCGCCGACGGCTGCCGAACCGGTAACGTCCAGCGTGAGTCCACTCGGTAAACCACCGCCGCGCTGGGCCGCGGACAGTTCATCTTCGATTTGTTGCAAGACGCGAATATTGTCGGTTGCCATAAACTCTTGAGACAACCGCACCACCACCAACTCGGCCTGCCGGTCTCGGCTGCGCAACTTGCTTCCGACGACGTCAGTGTGGCGGGTCCAGATGTCGAGAATCGGCAGTGATTCCGCTCCAGCCGGCAAGAGCTCGTTTGCAGGTGCGGCAATTGACGGGTCATAGTCCTTCGCTAATTGCGCGTCCGCCTGCCAGTCCCAATCCGGTTGAAACTGGCGACTGTAGAACGCGCGGTTGTTAAGCGCCGCACCCAAATGGTCGTCCAAGCGAATCGCTTCATCCCAGGCCTGCACTGCCTGTTCGCGAGCAATCGCGGCTTGGGCACGCACCTCTTGCGCAACGTCCTCGTGGGCCGCCGCCGACGCGCGAGCTTCCAGCGCCACTGCCGCTGTGTAGCGCGAGATCCCCAGGCGATTCTGCAGCCGCGCCGCCACTCGATCGATCGCTTTGAGGTCCGTAACCGTCAGCGCGCCTTTCTCGCGCGCGGCAACAATCACCATTTCACTTTTGGAGCGGCGGTCCGGGAAGGCACGCTCCATTAGCTCTTCCGCGCGGACGCTCGACAGATTGGCCGGCATATAGGCCAAGTCACCGTCGTAAGTCACGTCGTCCCAACGAGGTGCGTATACCTTGGTCAGCACGACGATCACAAGCCAAGCGGCGATGACGAGCAACCAATGGCGGGACACCCAAGAGCCGAGTCGTTGGTACGCCGACTGCGATGCAGGCGTTGTCATCAATTTACTCGCACGTACGTGATCGATACCCATCCAGATTGGATTATCGTAGCCGCCAACGCAGTCGTTTAAAAGGGAGACGCCACCGGCCACATTCAAATGATGAATGTTGAATAGCGAATGTTGAAGTGCCGGAGACGTGTAGCCACTTCGACATTCAGAATTCGATATTCAAAATTCGATATTCCGATCTAGACTCTGGGGCGCGTTCCTGGCGGGCAACAGTCGGGTGGGCAGACGTCGTGGCTGGGCCCGCGCGAGCCGCAACTGGGCCGCTCTGTGGACCCTGAAACTCGCTCCGTGATCAGCTCGCGGACCATCTGAACGAATCGCGGGTGAGTGCCGGGCGAGGCAGCGCGGTGGTAGTTCACACCCAGTTCGCGACAGCAGTCTGCTGCTTCGGTATCCAGGTCGAACAGCACCTCCATGTGATCGGAAATAAAACCGATTGGCGAGACGACGAGGTCCTGAATCCCGCGTTCCGCGTGGAGTTGTCGAATGGCGTCGCACACGTCGGGTTCCAGCCAAGGCTGCTGCGGAGGGCCGCTGCGGCTCTGGTAGACGAGTTGCCAATCGCTCAGGTTCAGCCCTTCGGCCACCAGTCGACAGCTTTCCTGCAACTGTTCGACGTACGGACTTTTTTCGGCCATGGACAGCGGAATACTGTGTGCCGAAAAGAGCACCGGAGTTGCGGCGCGTCGGTCAGGCGGCACCTGTTCCAGCGCCTGACGCACATGGTCAATTGTCGTTTCAATGAAGCCCGGATGGTTGTAGAAAGCACGCACTTTGTCGATCTCGGGTGCTCCTGGCCCGACGGCCTGTTGAGCCTGTGCGATGTTTTCTCGATACTGTCGGCAGCCGGAATAAGAACTAAAGGCGGACGTGAAGAAGGAGATGGCGTGGCGGATGCCGTCGGCCTTCATCTGTGCCAACGTGTCGGCCAGCATGGGGTGCCAGTTTCGGTTGCCCCAGTAGATCGGCAGATGCGGGCCATGGGCGTCGAGCTCAACCTGCAACGCTGCGATCAGTTCGCGACATTGTGCGTTAATGGGACTGACGCCGCCAAAATGTTGATAGTGTTCCGCCACCTCCAGCATCCGTTCACGCGGGACGTTGCGGCCTCGCAGCACGTTCTCCAGAAAGGGCATCACATCGTCGGGGCCTTCGGGTCCGCCAAAGGAAACGATCAAAATCGCGTCGTACATGGAACAGCTTATCCTGGGGAAACGGCGCAGCATTATCGCCGCACAAGCGACGGCTCTGCGAGTTTATAGTCAGTTGACAACAGACGGCAACCGGTCAGCCCGCGGCAATCAAGCCGTTTCATTCTAAACGAAAACTTTCGTGCGAGCGTAGGGCCGCATCGATCGGCGATTTCAATCAGGCCCGGCCCGCTACTCATCGTGCGGGACATCGCCCAGACGACCGTAGCGACGCAAACGCGGCAGCTTGATTGCCGTAATGATGACGACGAGCAAGGTGCCGAGACCTCCGCTGACGACGGAGACGACGGGACTGAAGTAGTGCGCGACGAAGCCCGACTCAAACGCTCCCAATTCGTTGGAGGCGCCGATGAACAGGCTATTGACCGCGGACACACGGCCGCGCAACTGATCGGGCGTGTTCGTCTGCACCAACGTATGTCGGATGACAACACTGACGTTATCGAACGCGCCCGTGAGCGCCAGCATTAACATGGATAAAGCAAAGTTTCTTGATAAGCCAAATCCAACCGTCGCCAGGCCGAACCCCGCGACCGACAGCAACAGCGCCACGCCGGCTTGCGACATGGGCGGCCGATGGGCCAACAGGATCGCTACCGCCAGGGCTCCCAACGCCGGAGACATGCGCAGCCAGCCTAGCCCACTCGCGCCGACATTCAGCATCTCGGGAGCGGCAAACACCGGCAAGAGCGCGACGGCGCCGCCGAGTAATACGGCGAACAGGTCCAGCAGCAGAGCGCCTAAGACAACTTGATGACCCTTGAGAAAGCGAAAGCCGGCCACAAGTTCGTCGAGTTTAAGCCCGCGCTGTGCACCTTCCATCGGACGTGGTCGAGTGAACCAGAGACAGATCGCAAAGATTACAGCGCAGCAGGCGTCCAGCGCGTACGCTGCAACCGGCCCGCCGGTCCAGTGGATTAGCAGACCGCCGGCAGCCGGACCCAGTACGCTCGCCAAATGAAACCCAGAACTACTCCACGTCACCGCATTGCTGAATTTCTCCGTCGGTACTAACAGCGGCAAGATGGCGGCTTTCGCCGGTTGTTGAAACGAACGTGCGATGCCTACCGCAGTCAAGCAGACGTAGATCAACCGATAATCGGCTTGAGTCAGATAGATGATGGCCAGACCGATCGACGCGCTGCCGACGAGTACTTGCGAACAGATGATAATCCAACGCCGCGGAAATCGATCGGCAACATGTCCCGCCAGCAAGAACAACAGCACGACAGGTAAGAACTGAGCGAGTCCGGTGAGTCCCAGCGCCAGCGATTCGTGTGTCCGTTCAAAAATGTCCCAACCGACCGCGACGGTCTGCATCTGCAGTCCAAAGTTGGACGCGAAATTGCCGATAAAATATCGCCGATAGTCTGGCAATCGGAGTGCGGCGTACGGGTCGTGAACGTCCATGTGCAGTGCCAGGCGACTCCAGCGGATCGAAACGGTCAGGCTGAGCGGCGACAATGAACGCTCTCGTGACGTTATAGGTGATTTCCCCGACGGTGGGCAGGTGTCGAAAAATTGTCGACGACGAAGCTCGGCCAGCACGCTGCTTAGTGGTCTGGTTTACAATCGGGCTGCCGGCGAATATCGATACGCTGCGGGCCGGACAGCGACAAGTCGAGAGTTTAGACGTGAGGAGTCGACAGATGCGACGCACACTTACAGGCCAATTCGCGGGAATCTTGATGGTGCTTGTCATCGCAAATTGCAGCCAAATTGCGGCGGCGACCGATCTGGGACGTCGCTTGGCCGGCAACGAAGCCAAGTTGGTTTTTCAAGAGGACTTCGCCAATCCGGAATCGATGAGCCACTTTGTGTTTGCCGCGCCGGAGCATTGGAAACGCGTACGCGTCGGTGACCGATTCGCATTGGAACACTCTCACGCCGGCAACGCCTATCAACCGCCCCACCGATCACCCCACAACATCGCGCTGATCAAGGGCCAGCAGTACGGCAGCTTTGTGCTGGAATACGAGGCCCAACAAACAGGCAAGGAATATGGCCATCGGGACGCCTGCGTGTTCTTCAATTTCGTCGACCCGGCACATTACTACTACACTCACATCGCTACGAAAAGCGATCCGCACGCACACCAGATCTTTATTGTGAATGATGCGCCGCGAACGAAGATCACGGGGATGGGAACCGATGGATTTGATTGGCAATCCGTCGATGATTGGCACAAAATCCGCGTCGTGCGTGATCTCGAATCGGGGGAAATTGAAATCTACGTCGATCAAATGGAACGACCCATCATGACGGCAACCGACAAGACGCACGCTTGGGGCTACCTTGGCGTCGGCAGCTTCGACGATACCGGGCGAGTGACCAATATTCGCGTCTATGCCGATGTCAAACGTGACTCGCCAACGCCGTTCTTCCGCGCAATTCCCTAAGAGGGAATGCAGCGTGTTTTCCGCTAAAACGAAAACGCGAGTCGGAGTACGAGTAGGAGTCGATCAGGAGTTCGTACTCGTACTCAGCACCGCGGTACTCGGCGGCGCGAAGTTCTGAGTCGCGGTAGCGCAATTAGAGCGGCCAACACCAGTGCTGACGCGGCGGGTTCTGGCACAATCCCGCCCGCAGCACGTGGGCCTTGATCGTAGCCGCCGTCGACGAATGCCAAGATGATGTCACTTGTGTCGAACTCGCCATCGCCCGTCCAGTCGCCCTCCCACCACGCCGAGTTGCCGGGCAAGGCGTCTTCATATTCGCCAGCGATGAAGACGTCGATCAAATCGCCACTATCGAACGAGCCGTCGAGATTAGCATCTCCGAAATAGGTTCGTTTGAGATCGTGTACCCAAACGTAACGGTCCGCATCGTCCACCGCGGAGTCTGCGTCTAAGTCGAAAACAGGATCGTTAACACCTAAGCGAATTGCTGCCGACAGCGACTCGATATCAATGCCGTCCAATTCGCTGTTGTCATTGAAATCGCCGGGGGCAGGTGGGCCAATGAGTTCGGCCAACTGGGCGACGTCTGCTGCTGATAAAACACGGCGATAAATATAGAATTCGTCGACATTGCCAACCCATTGGCCGGCACCATCCAAGGACAGACCGAGTGACACGCCGCCGTCCCAACCGGCCACAGCGCCCGTCCCACCATCACGGCGATTTCCATCGGTCGCAATCTGTCCATTGAAATAGACTGCGTAATGTCCGGTGTCTTGGCTATACGTTACGGCCACGTGAAACCACTCGTCGAACGGAACGGCGAAGGCGGCGTTGTCCGTCGAGCCATCCGTATATACTGCCTGCGAAAACAGTGTCGCGTTCTCGTCGGCGCCGGCCAAGGTGACATCTAACCGACCACTTGCGTCGACACCGATGGTAGAGGGCAGGCCGTTACCACGGAACTCGAGTAACGTCTGATCCGCAAACGCTTGTTGCACCTTGATCCAAGCCGCGACCGAAAATGAGTCGGTTGGTATCAGCGAGTTCGAGATCACTGCGCAATCGCGAACCGTTGTCGTGCCACCGGGTGTGCAAATCGAGATGTGGTCTTCCGGAAGTTGGACATTTGTATCAAACAATGCGGCACCCACACCCCGCACGGAGTCAAATGTTCGACGGACGTCTGGCAGGCCATCCAAAAACGCGTCGTTGTTGACACCGTTAAAACTAAGCTCAACGGCGCCCGAAAGACCGTTGCCGGATCGATCAACGACTTGATTGGTGAAACTATCGAAGTCGTAGTAGACCGTCAGCCCGTCGGCGATGAGCGGCTGGCCAGAGACAGGGCGGTTGCCGGCAAACTGTGCGAGTGCCATGCAGCAGACAATCATGCACAATTGCCGTGAAGTCCGTCGCTGCTGGTGAGACGGCGTTGCCATGCGATGATTCGCCTTAAGCGGGGCGTCGGTTGCGTGAAATATCCGACCTGATGTCAGCGTGCGGCGGTGTTCTTTGAGTGTAAACCGTTCAAAACAAAACACAACACCGCTGCCAAACTGTTAAGAGCTCTTAACCAAGTCATCCTTCGCGATCAGGCGCGAGTGTCTTCTCGATGCTCTTGGGCGAACTTGGCGAGCTAGGAATTTGCCGGAATCCGGCGGCGCAACTGGCAGGGCCGGAAGCGAGATTCTATCATTGGTCCCTCATGATTGAAGTTGTCGTTTGAATGCTCAGATTCGTAGCGAGGGAGACCGTGCATGTTGAAGGCGGTAAACGGGCGTCTGCTATTGGCCGGGCTGTTGATTTCGATTGTGGGTTTGCGCACGGCTGTGGCCAAGCCCGGACCGGCAGTCACTAACTTGGCCGACGTCGACGGTGACTTTGCCGTCATGGGCGAGTACAGCGGGCAGTTATTGGAAGTAGGATCCGCAGCCACGTATCCAGCGGCCTTGCAAGTTGTGGCTTTGGGAAATGGCGAGTTTCGCGCGGCCTTGCTGCGGGGCGGACTGCCGGGCAACGGCTGGGATCGTAGCGACCGCGTCGAGCTCAAGGGCCAGCGCGAAGGTGATGTTGTCAAGCTCACGGGCGACGCTGTGGAGTTGGAATTGCAGGGCAACTCGGCGAAGTTATCCTCAGCAGGGCAGTCCCTGGGCGTACTCGGGAAGGTCGTCCGTCGCAGCGCTCACGAGGGACTCTTGCCTCCGCCCAATTCGATCGTGCTCTTCGATGGCCGTGATACGCAAGCATTCAAGAACGCGAAGATGAAGGATGGCTTGTTGCAGATTGGCACAGAACTGCTGCCGCTGTTTCGGAACTTTCAACTCCACGTCGAGTTCATGACGCCGTACATGCCGGCCGCCCGCGGGCAGGATCGCGGCAATAGCGGTGTTTATATTCACAGTCGCTACGAAGTGCAGGTACTCGATTCATTCGGGTTGAAAGGCGCGTTCAACGAGTGTGGTTCACTCTACCGACAGCGGTCGCCCGATTTGAACATGGCATTTCCGCCCCTAAGTTGGCAAACGTACGACATCACGTTTCATGCACCAATATTCGACGCGGCCGGCAATAAGTGCCGAAATGCGCGAATTACACTCCTACACAATGGGGTGCCGATTCATGACAATGTAGAAATCGTGGCGAAGACGGGTGCCGGCAAGGCGGAAGGTCCTGACTCGCTGCCGATCAAACTGCAAGATCACGGCAACCCAGTCCAGTTTCGCAACCTGTGGCTCATCGAGTTGCCGTAGTTCGCCAGGTGCGTGGCGAGATTTGATGGTTCGCGAATAGATGGGACAAGGTCGATGAAAACGCAACAGCTGATTGGGCGCTTGGTGTTCGGGGTGGCGATTTTGTGCGGAATGGTCTCGACCTCCTGCGCGCAATTGATCTTGGACGGCAAGCCAAACGTTGACGATGGCCGTCTGCATGCCTGGTACGACGCCGCAGACTTCCTCGGATTTGACGGCGATGCAGCGACGCCGATATGGCCCAATCGCCAAGGCGATGAGAACCGCGCGATTTGGAACGCATTCGGCCCGTCGGACGAAAGCGACATTGTCTTTAGTTCGGTCAACAACAACACGATCCCGGCCGTGGGCTTCATCGATGCGGTTGCTTGGGCAGAGGCAGGCGACTTTGGAACCGTTGAGGATGGTTTTACGGTCCTGGTCGTCGCTCGCGTCGACGACCCGGCATACGCGTATCTGTTCACGGGCAATCAGGGTGGCGGCGGCGCCGAAGCAAACGCTAACTTCGCTGCCGAAGAACCCGACACGTGGACCATGAAGGGCAATGATGGGCTGCGGATCTCAACGGCTCCCGTCGTCGCCGACGAACTGCAATTCCACACATTCATTTTCGGTGAAGATGAGATCGGCACGCATTATCTGAACGGTCAACTGGTCGGCAGCGGCGAAATTGGTTACGCCTCGCTGGACGGTTTCGTGCTCGGCGGACGTCAGAACGGTGGGCAACGGGCCTATGTTACCTTCGCGGAAGTTCTGATCTATGACGAAGCACTCGAGGATCCCGATCGTCGAATTCTGGAGCGATACATCGACGACAAGTATTTTTCCACGGTGATCGCAGGCGATTTCGACGGCGATGGCGAACTGAGTGCTGGGGATATTGACCTGTTAAGTGCCGAGGTCCGTTCGGGACAATACGATTCTCAGTACGATCTGAATGTCGACGGCGAAGTGGATCAACTCGACCGCGAGATGTGGATCGTGGAATTGAAGAACACGTATGTTGGCGATGCGAATTTGGATGGTGAGTTCAACACGTCCGACTTTGTGGCAGCGTTCCAATATGGTCAATACGAAGATGCCATCGACGGCAATTCAACGTGGGAAAGCGGGGATTGGGACGGCGACGGAGATTTCAAGTCAGGAGACTTTGTCGCGGCGTTCCAGGCTGGCGGGTACGAGCAAGGCGTCCGTGCCGCTGTGGCCGTGCCGGAACCCAGCACTCTGATCATGTCGCTGGCAGGAATCCTGACGTTGTGCGGTTACCGGCGTCGGTAAACGTGTGCAGCTCGACCTCTGCGGCAGTAAGCGCGATCACTTACGGATTTAGAGTGCGATCGCGCAGTTATCGCACCGCACGTATGTCGGAAGCGCCGGCCAAGTCGGATTCGACGATTCGTGGTGGCATTCACACTGCTGCGTCGCTGCCAAATTATTAGTAAAGCGATGGCTGCGCAATCGCACTCCAAATGAACTGCGCCGCTACTCACTGTACGGCGTTAGTGACGCTATAGTGTCATAGTAGACAGCGCCTTCGCCAGCATCGGTCAACTGTCCGCCGATCAGTTCGTTCGCGCAATTGCCGCGGTGCATCCAGCCTCCCTTGTCGACCACGATCATTTCGGGATGGACGTCAGCGTCGACTTTCACGACGACGCACAGCTGCCCGCGCTCAGTCGTCAAGTTGGCCAATTGCCCATCGTGGCAGGCGCCGAGCGCCGTCGGGTGAACGCGTGCCAACAGGTGGTGTTGCTGCTGGGCGTCGGTCCACTGCGAACCTTGGGCACGCGCCGAAGATAAAGCCGCAAGTCGCAGCAGTCCTGTCTGAGGGCGGCACGTCAGCGCAGAATCGAGTTGCGTGACGAGGTTCACTCGGCCTGTCCTCGTGGGAAAGCGGCGATCAGCAAACAGGATTTGCGGCGCGTCCGGATTGCGTTGAGCTTGTGCGGCAAGTCGTTCCAGGGTGATGCCGGCTGGTGCCATTTTCGCCAGCAAACGTTGCTTCCAAGTATTCACGTCGTCGCGGAAGCGATCATGCCAGCCGAGTTTCGGGGCTAGCGCCTGGAGAATGTGGTAATCGCTGCGCACTTCCCGCGGCGCGCTCGTCACGGCGGCTTGATTCGCCACGTAGTGATGTCCGTAGGCGCCAACTAAATCGTCTTCCTCAAGAAACGTGGTTGTCGGCAGCACGACGTGGGCGCAGCGTGCCGAGTCGGTTAGGAACGCATCGACAACAACCGTCAACTCACGCGTCCTCAATGCTTCAGCAACGCGCGCGGAATCTGGTAGCATCGCGACGGGGTTGGCTGCCGAGATCCACAAGCAACGGATCGGCGGATCGGCTGCTGACAAGATGCCGTCACCCAATAGAGGCTCCGGGATCGTACGAGCTACCGGCGGATCGTCCGCGGCAAACGATAGATCGAAGGCCGCGCGACGTTGAAAGTAGAACGAGGCGCCACCGCCTGCAACTCCCAGGTTGCCAGACATGGCCGCCAACGCATCGATCGCTCGGACGGTGGCACAACCGTGCTCCCGCCGCTGCATGCCCCAGCCGACCAAGATGGCCGACGGACCGTCAGCGTAGGTGGCGGCCACTTCTTCGAGTTGTGCCACGGTTATGTCTGCCGCGCTGGCCCATTCGGCTAGCGTCTGCGATTGCAGGAGTTCCAAATACGCGGGCCAGTTGTCACAGTAGTCCGCCGCCGACGCATCATGACGCTCGTGCTGATATAGCCAGAGCGCGATGCCGCAAGCAATCGCAGCATCACCGCCCGGGCGCGGTTGCACGGAGATGTCGGCCAAGCGAGCGGTCCGATGTTGGACCGGATCAATCAGAATGATGCGCGTGCCGCGCGTGTTGGCTTCGCGCAGAATCGGCAACAGGTGGACACTGCTCACGTAGGGGTTCTTGCCCCACAAGACAATTGTGCGGCTGTTGTACAAGTCGAACAGGTCGCTGCTGTTGCTGATGCCGAAGTCCAGGTTCTGCGCGTGTTCGCCGGCGCCCGAGCAGACGTCACCTCGTGTCTTGGTCACCGAGCCAAATTGGCGGAAGAAATGGTCGGTGACGTGCTTCATCATGCCGAGCGACCCACCGCAGCGGTACGCCATGAGCGAAGCAGGACCGTATTCCTCACAAGCTGCGGTGAACTTGGCTGCAATCAGATCCAAGGCCTCGTCCCAAGTCGCTGGCTCGAATTCTTCGCCGCGACGAATCAACGGCGTGGTTAACCGATCCGCCGCGTACTGTCGCTCCAAAAATCGACTGGTCCGCTCGCACAGGAAGCCTTGCGTCACCGGGTGGTCCGGCGCCCCACGTAAATGCGTCACCCGCCCGTCCTCGATCGTGGCGAGAATCTCACAAGCATCCGGACAGTCGCGATTGCATGCGGTCCTTAAAGTCGTCATGATTTCTGCATACCTTCCTGAGTTGCTGCGTTGCTCGCGTCAGAAATTTGCTGACGATTGGTGCATCGTAGTGGAATGCGGTCGTATGAGTACTCGGCCGCCAGATCGTCAACTTGCAGCGGACTTGAACGCTCGCCCACCCTGCGCAGGTTGATTCGTTGGATGATCTAGCTTGAGGACCGACGCGATGCGACGCACTCCTAATCTTCTCTTGTCTATCGGTTTGATCAGCTTCGGCTGGTTAGCGCTGTGCTGTGACATTGCGATTGCCCAGGAGGCTCAGCCGGCGGATCTGCCGGTTCAACTCCCGGCCGGATTGTTTGAACCGTCGTTGCGAGTCGCCGATGATTTACGCTGTGACTTGATACTGCGCGAGCCGGTGGTTGCGAATCCACTTCACTTGAGCTTTGACGAACGTGGTCGGTTATGGGTCGTCCAGTATCGTCAATATCCTTGGCCTGCCGGCTTGAAACTACTGAGTCGTGACAATGTGTGGCGGAACGTATACTCACCGGCAGCGCCACCGCCGCCGCCGCACGCGGAAGGCTCACCGTTTCGCGGCCACGACCGCATCACTATACACGAAGACACGAATGGTAATGGTCGGTTCGATCGGGAAGTCGTTTTTCTGAATGGTTTGAATTTTGCCACTGCGGCGCTGCCTGGTCGCGGCGGTGTGTACGTGCTCAATCCACCCTATCTCTTGTTTTATGCCGACGCTAATCGTGACGACGTGCCCGACAGCGATCAGCCCGAGTTACTACTGTCTGGCTTTGGCATTGAAGACTCTCATTCCATCGCCAACAGCCTGCGCTGGGGACCTGACGGTTGGATTTATGCGACTCAGGGAAGTACCGTGAGCGGATCCATCATTCGTTATGGTGCCGATGGCGAAGCACTCAACGCAGATCACCCAATCCACAGTTTGGGCCAAAACGTTTGGCGTTACCATCCCGAGTCGCGTCGCTACGAAGTTTTTGCGGAAGGTGGCGGAAACGCGTTTGGCGTCGAGATCGACACACAAGGACGCATCTACAGCGGGCATAACGGCGGAGATACACGCGGTTTTTACTACGTGCAAGGTGGTTACTCGCAAAAGAACTTCGGCAAGCATGGTGAGCTATCAAATCCTTATGCGTTCGCCTATTACCCGCCGATGGCGCATCATCCAGTCGTCCGTTTCACGCATACGTTCTGCATCAATGAAGCGGATGGTTTGCCGGAACGATATGCGGGGCGCCTGTTCGGTGTGAACCCGGTGGAACATGACATCGTGCTCAGCGAAATCACTGCCGATGGATCGTCGCGCAAGACGCGCGATTTGGCCACGGTGGTGTCGCCTGCCGACGGTGATCGCGCCAACTGGTTCACTCCCGTCGATATTCAACTTGGCCCAGATGGTGCGTTGTATATAGCCGACTGGTATTCGGTGCAGCCGAACCATTATCGCAATCATGAGGGGCAGACGAATCCGGATTTGGGCCGAGTGTATCGCTTGCGTGGAGTATCCTACACGCCGGGACAGCGACGGGACTTAGCTGCGTTGTCCTCCGCACAGCTCGTGGCCGAGTATCTTGACCATCCGAATCGCTGGTATCGCCAGACTGCGTTGCGGCTACTCGGGGATCGGCGCGACGCTTCGATTGTGCCGCAGCTGGTGCGTGAGCTGTCGGAACAGCGTGGCAGTGCCGCGCTGAATCGGCTCTGGGGTATTCATGCATCAGGCGGCTGGAGTGAGACCTTCGCGCAGTCGGCGTTGCGACATGAAGAACCGGCAGTGCGGCGTTGGACTGTGCGACTCTTGGGCGACGCTGGCGAGTGTAGTGACGAACTGGCTCAGCAGCTTATTGAGCAGGCCAAACATGAGCCGGATGTGGAAACGCGATTGCAGCTTGCTGCGTCGGCAATTCGCTTCGACGCGAACGTCGGCCTTGAGATTGCGTTCAAACTCTTGTTACGGATCGACGATGTAAACGATCCCTATGTCCCGAACATGCTGTGGTGGGCAATTGAACGACATGCGAAAGAGCAAGAACTTGTCATGTCGCACTTGCGCGACACCGCGATTTGGTTGTCACCTTATCGAGTTGCCGGAGCGAGTATCACGGAGCTGTTGATGCGGCGTTACGCGATGATCGGCAATCAGCCTGGGCTGTCGGCATGTGCACGTCTATTGGAGTTGGCTCCTACGACTGAGTCACGGCAACGGCTGGTTGCCGCCTTCAGTCTGGCGCATGAGGGACGTTCATTGCCACCGCTGCCTCGCGAGTTGGCTGACGCCCTGGCGCGAGATGGGGGTACTTTTTCTGTCATGCTGGGTGTCAGGCAGCAGAAGGCCGACGACATCGAACGCGCGCTCAGTCAGCTTGCTGAACCGACTCGTGATCTGGACGAACGAATTGAGCTAGTTCGCGCGCTGGCTGACGTACGGGCGACGCCCACGCAGACCGTACCCGCATTGCTGGCGTTGTTGCATAGTCAGGCGGACGAGCGACTGCAACTCGCAATGCTCGGCGCGCTGGTCAAGTTTGACGATGGCACGATCCCGGCTGCTGTGTTGGACAACTACTCCGAGTATTCGCTGGTCGTGCAGAGTGCTGCGCGGCAAGCTTTGGCGAGCCGTGCTGAGTGGGCCGCACTACTTTTGGAGTCGATTGATAAAGGCCTAATTGCAGCAAACGAATTGGAACCGGATACGATCGAGCGGTTACGGCGATATTCTCAAGTTGATTTGGCGACCGCCGTGGCAAAACATTTTCCGGCGCCGGCATTAGATGCGACAGCGCTTGATCGACAGATCGATCGTATCGAGCAAATCATTCTGCAAGGTAGCGGCGATCCGCTCAGCGGACGCACGCTATTTGCTGGCAAGGCGACTTGCGCGAAGTGTCATCGACTATTTGCTAAAGGCGCTGACATTGGTCCCGACTTGACTTCTTTTAATCGTACGAATCTCCGACGCATGCTCTTGGCGGTCGTGCACCCGAGCGCGGAGATACGAGAAGGTTTCGGAAGCTTTACTGTTATCACGACAGATGGACGCGTGCTGTCCGGACTCAAGATCGAGCAGAACGACAACGTGCTGGTTCTGCGCGGCAGCGACGGACAGGATCAGGTCATCGCAGTAGCCGACATTGACGAACTCCTGCCGAATACGCAGTCGATGATGCCCGTGGGACTACTCGATGGACTTACCGACGATGAAGTGCGTGACTTGTTTGCCTATTTAACCAGCACGACGCCTCCGCTATGATGTTTCTGTTCGCAGCCGTGTTGACCACGGGCTGCGCCGCTAGAGCCGGCGCTCGCGCATCGCGGCGAACGCCACGCTACTTGGCTACAGTTTACTGAGCGGACTACGTCACTTCGGCTTTTTTCTTCGAGATTTCGCACTGCGGTGGTGAAGTTCGCCGTTTTGGCGTTAGCCAAGGTTCTCGGCCGGAAACCGAGGCTAACGCCAAAGCGGCGAATCGAAAGTGACGCAGTCCAGCTAACCGGCCGCTAACTTGACATTGCACACGGTGACATTAACGTGTCACCGGCGAACGAAGAGGAGAACACAATAATGGCAGGACAATTCACTCGTCGTGACACGCTGAAGACGGCGCTTGTCGCCGGGGCTGGTTACTGGACCGGTGTAGCAGGCGCGGTACGAGCAGAAACGCCGAATGAGAAGCTGAATGTCGCGGTGATTGGCATCGGTGGCCAGGGGCGGAGCAACTTGAATGGGTTGTCGAGCCAGAACATTGTGGCCCTTTGCGATCTGGATGAGGTCCGCGCGGGGGACGCTTTCCAAAAGTTTCCCAAGGCAACACGGTTCCAAGATTACCGTGAGATGTTCGACAAAATGTCGAATCAGATCGACGCCGTGGCGGTCAGCACGCCGGATCATACGCACTTTCATCCCGCAATGACTGCGTTGCAGTTGAGTAAGCATCTGTATTGCGAAAAGCCGATGGCGCATTCGGTGTGGGAGATTCGCCAGATGACGGATCTCGCCGCCAAGCAAGGTGTGGCCACGCAGTTGGGCGTGCAGCGTCACACGCTGAAGAACATGCACCGCGTTGTTGAATTGATTCAGGCCGGTGCAATCGGGAAGGTGAGCGAAGTGCATTGCTGGGTGGAGGGTAAACGCGGCATGCCGGCGATGCCCGCGGCGGAGCCAGTGCCAGATCACGTCAATTGGGATCTCTGGATCGGACCCGCCCAGCCTCGCGAGTTCAGTTCGACGATCTGCCCGTATGGGTGGCGGTTTTGGTGGGACTACGGCACCGGTGAGATGGGAAACTGGGGTTGCCACATCCTGGACATTCCTTACTGGGCATTGGGCCTCAAAACGCCTCAATATGTCGAGGCAAGTGGCCCTCCGGTCGATGAGTTGCGCACGCCGCAATCGATGGCCGTGAAGTATGTGTTTGAAGCGTCGGACGAACAGCCGGCAGTCGATCTGCATTGGTATCATGCAGAAAACGGCCCGGACATCTTGCGTGAGCTGAAACTATCCAACAAGGGCAACAACACGTTGTTTATTGGTTCGGAGGGCATGCTTCTCTGTGGTTTCGGCCAACGTAAGCTGCTGCCGGAAGAGAAATTCGCTAACTACACGACGCCTGGCGAGTCGATCCCTGACTCACCGGGCTTTCACCGAGAGTTCATCAATGCGTGCAAGGGCGGCGAGAAGGCGACGTGTGACTTTAGCTACTCGGGCCCGCTCAGCGAGACAGTTATCTTAGGTAACGTTGCTTATCGTGCCGGCAGCGGCTTCAAATGGAACTCGGCGGATTTGGCGGTGATCGCGAACGCTGCCGCAGAAAAGCTGATCAAGCCAACGTTTAGAAAAGGCTGGGAGTTTACGCTCTAGTAGACACAAGACGCTTTGTCGAACTGTGTAGCAGTAGTTCGCCAAAAGACGCCAGCCGCGGTTCTCGGCACGGAAGCGATTGAGGAATGATGATTTCTGATTTTTGATTGAAGACGGAAGTACCAACGTTTCTACGTTTCTCAATTCAAAAATCCGAGATCCGAAATCGGCAATCCGAAATCAAATTTGGCGTCAGGACAAAGCCGACGCTAGCGCGTTGCGGCGAACTACCGGCGCAAACTCGCAGCTATCTACGCACCGCCGGGTCCGTGCCGATCGACCCGTGGATGAATTCCAGATAGCTTGGATGCTGCACTTCTTTCAGCTTCTGCTGAGCCAGCTCGAGGCGGCTCGAAATTAGTCGCTGCTCACGATGATCCGAGTGGCTTTCGCTCGACAGATACGACTTGAGTGACGCGACATGTCGCTTCCAAAGCGCGATATCGACTTGCTGCTGAGTCTTCAGGCGTTGGGCGTACCAATCGCTCTTCAGCAATGCGTCGCGTGTAAACATCGCGCGGATTTCTGGATCGAGTTCCGTTTTGCCGTCATAGTTGCCGTGCGCCATGATGTGGAGTAACGCACGTAACGGCGGGCAAGCCAACTCAACCGTGTTATCGTCGAAATAAAGCTTGGCGATGCGTTGCTGCGTTTCGCAGATGTTGTGAATGCCATCGGCGAATTCGTCGAGACTCTGTCGTTCGGGACGCAACATCTCCTCGGTAAACAGTGACGTCGGGTCACTAAAAATTCGACCGAAGAATGCCATGATGAACTTTTCGGTAATGCGGTATCCCAAGCGGCTCGTCGCCAACGCCTTGCCGTTGTGCGTCAACTTCGGCATCGGTTCCAGATAGCCGTGTTGGATCAGATAATCCGGTTCGCGTTCGTCGACGAACATGCGTGACCAGACTTCGGGGATCAGCAGACTGATGTCATGATCGAACCGATACTTGGGGCCGATGAAACCGGCCGAGGTCGTAAAGCTGGGGTTGCCGGTTAGCAGGTAGCTTACCAACGCATTGTTCAGATCGATGATTGGGGGCATCGAGTTGAACGGGCCTTTGGTCAACGCACCCTCGGAGCCGGCGCCGGTCGTGGACGGCGACTTGCCCGTTAGGCTGGAGATGAACTCCATGAACAACTCGGGCAACTCCTGATAGTGAATTGGATTGTAGACCGCCAACGGCCGCACTCCCTTGCTGTAATCGGCGGGGTTATTGCGGCGTCCAGGCAATACCGAGTTAACGGGGAAGGGCACGGGATGGTCCAACGGTATCCGTCGGAACATTCGTGAGCCGATTTCGGCGAGATACCAACGTCGCGGATCTTCCAGGTCCGGCCGCGTCTGTAGGTATCGTGGGTTTGTGCTGGGGGCACCGTTGACGATGCGCGGGCATGCTGTGGATACGAAGTAGTCCGGTTTGCCTTCTTTAACAAACCGTCGAATCACGCGGCGGATCGGCTTGCTGTATTGCTCGAACTCGATCGTGTTGCCGATCATCTCCTGAGCGTCTTTGCGCGTGAGCGGTTCGTAATTGGAAAAGAAGTTACCTTGCCGGGAGAAGTCGAGTTCGGCGGTCTTGTCATAGCCGCGCACGATTGCCTCATCCGGCCGTTGAAACAAACGATACTCGCAGTTTTCAGAAAACTTGTACGAGAACTGTGACAAGTTGGGGTGCAGGTGCTGTAGATGCTGTTCGGGAACGACAATCGATGCGGTGATATCATCCTCGGTTTGTAGTTTCTCCGCTGCATAGAAGTCCTTGCGCAGAGAGAACGTGCGCCAAGAGCCGTCTTCGGTAAAGCCAACTCGAATCAGTAACGCCAGCAATTTTTGTTTGCGGAACTTCAACTCGTAACCGGGTTGGCCGTTAATCAAGTCGACGCTAAAGCGGCGGCGCCAATCGTTCCAGTGCGGCTTGTGAAAACGTTTTAGCAACAGCACCAAGTCCCGAATGTGACGCGGTATACCCGCGATCCATTCGTTGTATTCATCCGTGTATTCAGGACTGGGTGTCAGCAGACGCACGACAGAACCGAGCGACCGAGATTCGGCCAGCAACTCACGGCCTTTCCGTCCGGGTACCAGCGGTTCCTGGTAGCGGTTGCTAAAGTCACGATGGATGATTTCTTCGACCTGGTCGAAATCACGTTTGAAATCGTATGTGACGATCGGACCACTAATCATCGCGTCGGTAATCGGCTTGGAAATCTCCGACTTGCCTCCGCCGGAAACGGTGCATGGTTTGTGGCAGTAGGTGCCTTCTGGCGACGTGCCGACCAGACGCCAGCGAACACCTTGCGTCGGCTTCTGCATGATGACGCGATAGCCGGACGGCATCACGTATGTGAACTCGGGACGCAGCGGCAGCGTTTGCGGCTCATCGTCCAGTCGCCACGAAATCTTCTGCTGACGCAGATCGATGCGGGCATCTTCTGGCAGATAAACAATGTTCGCATATTGCTTGTCGATGCCATAGCCGGCCGGCTGCAAATGCATCATCTCGCCATACTGTTCGACGACTTCGCGGAATCGATACTTAGTTTCAGTACGAAACGTGCTCTGTTCGAAGTCTTCGCCAAGATCGAAGGACGGGAAGGCAAGCGCGCCACCGGCGTGTTCTTCTTCGCATTGGCCCATCAGGTTGGCGGCATAGCTGATTTGTGCTTTGACTTCTTTTTTACAGTAGCCGAAATAATTGTCCGCAATCAGCGTCACAATGACGCCGCGATGATCGCGGCAAGTCAGCTTGAAGGCATTGCCGTTGTTGTATAACTCATGCTCATCGGTCCAACACATGCCATCGCGGATTTGACGTGGCGATGCATCTGAAATATGGGGCAGACCGACTTCTTTCTTCGTTAGCGTGACCAGGTGCGGGGCGAGAATCACGCAGCCCGTGTGACCACTCCAGTGTTCGACATCCAACCGCGCGTCATTCTCCGGTTGATACGGATCGCCGGCGTTGCCGAAGATTGACTCCACGAAATCCAGATTCGCAGCCAGACTGCCTGGCGCGAAGAAGCGAACCTCGATGGACTTTCGCGGCGTGAAGCCGGCGACTTCCGGGCAGACTAACGGACGCAACAGCAGCGATACGAATTGCTCGGCATGCTCGGCTTGGTGCGCTGTGAATGGCAGTTGATTGAGTTCAGCCGGCGGATTCTTGGCTGCTTGGAGGAGCGCGGCGAACGTGCGACGCGGCGTCTCTTTCTTGTCAGCCGGCACCGCAAAACCGCCTTCCACGATGTGAAAGACGCCCTCCGTGGTGCGGCGATCCTTGACCGGATTGTGACAGATGCCTTGAAACGTTCGATACGAACTCAAGATCGGTGACTCGTGCTTGTCACGATCCGGCGGCAACGACAGCATGCGTGCCAGACCATGCCGTTCGAGGACCAGCGTGTTCGTCGGTAGCCATGTCGTATCTGTCGAGGGTGCAAATTCCTGCAAGTAGGCCGCAAGGAATTGCTGAATTGCAGCGTCGGCCGGGCACAGGCGATTGGCCAGGTACCGATTCTGGACACGCACATGATCCAGCAGGGAATTGCTCAATTTGAGCAGCGGAAAGTCCTCCGCTGCACCATAAATCGGCAGCCCTTGTGCGGCAAGTTTGAGATTCAAATATTGCAACAAGTCAGCATCGTCGTCGCGAGTCGATTCGGGCGAGCGATAGCCGATCGCACGCTTAGCCTCTTCAAGTCGATCCATAGATCTTCTTTTCGCCTTGTTTGCAATGTATCTAACGGCGGGGGCACGCCCGCCTCGGTCGCTCGCCCCTCTTAGGCCAACGCGGTTGTCAGCCTAATCGATGCGAAACGATTTTTGAAGGTCTGGTTGACGCGCCACTCAATGCGTCAACGCCCACTGCCGGATGTCCATCGGGGTATCATCATCACGATTGGATGTTGGCACGATGTCTACTAACCGCCCCTGCGGACACAGGTCGGCCAACGAGTCGACGATGAGTTCCGGGCGATAACCATAGCCGCGCAAGTCATTCCGCGAGGTTCCGCCGGAAAGCACAAGCACGGTGTAGTAGCCCAACTGCACGCCGCCCAGAATGTCGGTCTCCATCGTGTCACCGATCATAATCGTTTCTGAGGCAGCGAGATTCAGTTCTTTGCGCGCTGCGCGCATCATGACGGGACTCGGTTTGCCGACGCTGAAGGCCTTCACACCAGTTGCGGCCTCCAGCAGTGCGACGATCGCGCCGCAACCCGGACGTGTTCCACCGTTCCCCGTCGGGCAGTTCGGGTCCAGGTTCGTGGCGATGAGTTTGGCACCGTCCATGATCATTTGCACGGCGGTCTCTAACATTTCGAAGGTCAGCGTACGCCCTTCGCCAACGACGACGTAATCCGGCGCCTTGTCCACAATTGCATAACCGTTGCGATGGAGGGCCGTCAGCAACCCGCCTTCGCCAATGACGTACGCCGTGCCGCCAGGCTTTTGTTGGGACAAGAACCGCGCCGTGGCCATGGCACAAGTGAATACATGTCGCTCCTCGATCGGGATCCCCATCCGCTGCACCTTGGTCGCCACATCTCGGCGAGTGCGCTGGCTGTTGTTCGTGAGAAATAGAAATGGAATCCGCTGTTCGAGCAACAAGTTGACGAACTGGTCCGCACCGGGAATGAGTTCCCCGCCTCGATAAAGCACGCCATCCATGTCAATCAAGAATCCTGTACGCATCGTGACTTTCCTCGTAGCTCGTAGAGTAGAGCGGGCGGCGAGTGCCGAACTCGACAACGTATTGCGAGCGCGTTCGACGTTAATATGCGCGCCGCGAACGCCTAGATGTTTGGCAACTTGCGTGCCAATGACCGTTGCGACGGGCACGACCGGCCGATTCGGCGCGAAACTTGAGCTGAGAACTTGATTTTGCGCCAGGCGAACTGTTCAACACGCCAAAACGGTGCGCAATGCGCGATGAAAAATGCAGCACTCCGCGGCTACTCGACCCGTCGCACAACGATGCGATTTGCCCGGACGTCGATGACTTCGATCAGTTCACCCGATTCGATGAAGACGCCGTCGGACACGACATCGACGAAATGGTCACCCAATCGCACTCGCCCCGCCGGACGCAGGGGACTTTCCGCGCGACCACGTTCTCCTACGCGCACCCATTTGCCGCCCACCAAGGATTCGGTAATCGGCGCGTTGGGATTGACCGCGATGATCTCGTCGTCGGCCCCGGGCGGCTGCAGCAGAATGTTTTTGAGCAGCGGGATGCGGCCCATGCGGCGCGTGAGGTATCCCGCAGCAACGGCGACCGCGATGAGTGACAAAAGCGTTACCGTCAGGGACTGCACGAACTGGTTGAGATCATGGCGCGTGCGTGGAATGAGGAAGGTTTGGCAAGCCAGTACGAGACTAGTAAAAAGCAGCGCGAGGCCTGCCGCGCCCCAGATTCCAAATCCGGGAATGACGAAAATCTCGACCATCAAGAGGAGCACACCTGACAGGAAGAGTACGACTTCCAGCCATTCGGCCGTGCCACCAAGGAACCGGCTCCAGAAGAAGAGGCCAAAGCATACCAGAGCCAAGATGCCGCCCAGGCCGAGTCCGGGCGACGCCATTTCGACGTAGATTGCGATGAGTCCGGCGATTAACAGTAAAGCGGTAGCCCAGCCAGTATTGAGAATTAAAATGGTCGTGTCGAATCGCGACCAATGCAGTTCTTCCCAAGACTCGATGGGCTCGAATCGCGCCTTCAGCGCTGCCTCATTAGCGACAACCGCCTGTGCGACCTTGACATCGACAACACGTTGTCCGCGCACTTCAAGAAAGTGTCCATCGCGTGATTCGAAGACGGGATTGTCTTTCCGCCAATCGTCCGGATTGGCACTGGCATCGATCTCTTGTTGAGTCATCAGCGCGCGTTGGCCGGTCGACAAGCTAGTCACTTCGTAGACGACAACGGACATGTCGACCATCGCTTCGGCAATCGACGGCGGGCGGTGTTTGGCGCTGGCCAAGCCACGCACTTCCTCGACCAGATGGCTGCGAAACTTCTCGGACGCATGGCGAAACAAAAAATCATCCGCCATGAAGATTGGTCCGGCATCGCCGAAGAGAGCGTTAGGGCCGACCAGGATCTCGTCGCATCCGAGGGACAAGATAGCGCCA
>JAGQPK010000039.1 GCA_020426755.1 Planctomycetales bacterium | reverse complement strand
CGTTTGACGGGAAACGCCAGAGTTCACCGAATCGATCTTGGTCGAGCACAAGGTACACCCACTCCCCTTTCGGCCCAATGATCGCGGATCGAGCCCGACCGGCGACAGGGATGTCGAGGTCGACACGCCTCCTGGGGCTCGGGAAGAGGACGGCCACGCGTCCACGGGCGGTGACGGCGGCAGACTTTCCCTCTCCGCCTGGTCGGGCCGATTCGAAGTAGTCGAGTGGCTTTTCGAGCCAGCGGAGCCGTGCATCGTCGCGGTCGCTGACGATTCGGATGTCGATCTTCGACTGTTGCTCGGCGGCAAGGTCGTGCCGGTAGAGATCAGCGCCGCGTTGGTAGTAGATGACGCCGTCGCGCATTCTGGCGTGTCGCAATGCCCAGCCCGTTAAGCTCGTATGCTGCTGGGCGTCGTGACCACTGGGGTCGACTGACCAGATGTTGTCATGCCCTGATTTGTCGCTGATGAAATAGACGCGGCCCTGCCACCACATTGGGTCACGGATCGGGGCGTCGAAGTCGGCGCCCAGACGCTCGGCGGAATCGGCGCCGGTCGACATCCGCCACAGCTGCGCCATCACGCCACCACGATACTGACGCACGTTGTCGCCCGTTAGTGCGATGCCGAAACGTGTCAGATAGAGAGTCTCTCCATCATCCGTGTAGGTCACGTCGGTCGCGTCAAGGAACGGAATCGTCTCGATCGTTTGAGCCACGGGGTCGATAGTCCGCAGTACGCACCTTCTCGTTGGTCCTGGAATGTCGAGCGAACGGTAGATGACCTTACCACTGGGAGTCCAACCGCAGACGGTGGCGCCGCCTCCTTCGAAGGTTAGTTGTGTCGGGCTGCCTCCTTCGAGCGGCATCACGTAGACCTCACGGGCGCCGTCGTAATGGGCATCGAAAGCGACCCACTTCCCGTCCGGAGAGAGAGCTGGCGCGGATTCCTCTTCGACGTGCGTCGTCAGGCGAGTCGGGGCTGCACCGTCAAGCGAAGCACGCCAGAGATCGCCTTCGCTCGCGAAGACGAGCGACTCGCTGCTGACGGTGGGCCAGCGATAGTAGCCGAGTCCGTCGCCAAACGCCGACATGCTGGCAAGTACCGTGATGCCAATCCCCAAGAGGAATGAACCGAGATGGCGAGGCAACAGCGCGGACATGGGGAGCTCCAAACGCGATCAATGTAGGTGAGTCAGCTGTGTACCAGCTTCGTTAGAACGCTTGCCGCGATCCGACTGATTCGGAGGCAAGGCGTATTTCGAAGGGTAGCCCACGAGGAAGTACGGTACACCCTACAGAGTTGGCTCGGTAGTCCTTCCTCCAGAAAGAAGTGCGCTGACCGCGCGTCGTCGGAAGGAGAAACATGCAGGACGTGTACTCTCATCGCGCCCCTCGCCCGCGCATGCAGACCAAACCCTTGACCCAGAGCGGGGGTGTTCGATAGAACGAAACGCACCCGCCATTTGCGGTTCGTTTAGTGTTCACGCACATTGACAGATGCGACTTCAAATGCTGCAATCCATTCGGCGATTTATGAAACGAACAAAAGTCAGACTTTTAGGCAAACTAGCTCTCATTGGCTTGACGTTCACTTGGTTCGCGCTCTGTTCCCGAATCGGCGTTGCTCAGGATTTGCCGGAAT
This sequence comes from Planctomycetales bacterium, assembly GCA_020426755.1. Lineage (GTDB taxonomy): Bacteria > Planctomycetota > Planctomycetia > Pirellulales > Pirellulaceae > JAGQPK01. Next base: position 13,419 of record JAGQPK010000039.1, on the reverse strand, counting down.
GCCCACCTGCGTTTGCAAGCTGTCTGCCTGGCAGCGATGAAATTGGACGCTATGCCACGATGTATTACGCACCGGAGACGGGAGACTTCTTTATCTATCCGACGAATGGGGCAACGATCGGAACATTGGAAATGTTGTCGGAGTCCGGGCTGTTTCAGGGGACGCCCGCGGAAGGGCTAATTCAGCCGCCGTTCGATTATTTCTCACCAGGCAAGTTCTTTCTATTGCGAACTGAAGGCGTTGGTACGCGGGCGCTCGGTGCTGTGTTACCCCTGGGACTTACCGTTGCCGAGTTGACGGCCGATTTAAGCATTGATGGTGACGTTTTGTCCAAAGCCAGAATGGGGCACGTTCCGATTCGCGCGGTTCGCCTGTTGCCCGAACCGACAAGCGCGACGCTGGCTGCGCTTGGTTTCGTGGGGAGCTTGCTAATAATGGGTCGACGCGAGCCGCAATATCGTCGCCAGATGGCCGCACTCCAAGCAAGATAGATTTAGAACGACGCAACGCATGAACGGTCCCTTGAATCGCCAGGTCGACGAGTACGTCACTAAGCACGCTGAATGGCGCGATGAGCTGCAGGAATTGCGCGGAATTGTATTCGAGTGCGAATTGAGCGAGGACTACAAGTGGAGAGCGCCGTGCTACACGCATGATGGTGCGAACGTCGTAATGTTAGGGGCGTTCAAAGAGTACGCTGCGATAAGCTTCTTGAAGGGCTCGCTGTTAAAGGACACTAAGCAGATCTTGGTTGCGCCAGGTGAGAATTCGCGCGCTGTTCGGCTGGTGCGTTTCACAAGCGTCGCCGAGATCGCGAAGTTGGCGCGAGTCTTAAAGAGCTACATCAAGGAAGCGATCAAGATTGAGCAGGCGGGCCTCAAGGTCAGCTTCGACGAGAACAAGGTTTTCGATCTGCCTGAGGAGTTGCTAAATAAGTTCCGCGAGGTACCGGGCCTGGAGCAGGCTTTCAGGACATTGACCACAGGCCGGCAGCGAGCGTACGTATTGCACATTACTGGCGCGAAGCAATCCGCAACGCGCACGGCGCGCGTCGAGAAGCACGTGCCGAGGATTTTCGCCGGCAAGGGACTCAATGACTGCATCTGCGGACATAGTAAAAAGCCGCCTGGGTGTGATGGTTCACATCAGTACATTGACCGCGTTTGAATCGCGCGCGGGCCATCGCGTCGCTCATGTCATTACGTGGCGATAGTCACTAGGCAGGTGTGGTAGGTGAATCGGCGGATCTGACGTCGAGGATGCAGCGTAGATCACGTTTGCGTACTCTTCGTACCATGACGCGCAGGCTTCGGCCCAGGTGTCGTGAGTCGTCAGTTGTCGCAGTCGTCCTGCGAACTGATGAAGTGTCTCATGTGTCTCACGCTGAATGCCGTGGCGACGGAGGGCGTGGTCGAGGACGGCGCGGCGTTTTCGCCATGCTCGATGGTCGTCGACTCCGTTGTCGTTCGTCATGTGACGGCGACGTCGCCCAACGTTCAATCCGATGTACATAAAGACGAGTGCCGATAGTAGAACGCACAACAACAAGGCAACTCGCCAGGCAGTTCTGGCTCGTTGCCGTTGCAAGGATGCGACATCCAAATTGCGATCGGTTTGTAGCGCAGCTTCATTTTCCCGACCGAGGTTCGAGCGGTCGGTAAGATCGAGTCGCATACCAGGCGTTGATTCGACAATCACCCATGCCCCCAATTGCTCGTCGAAGGCTTCGACCCAAGCATGGGCATTGCGGTTTCGAGCGACCCAGTAGTCACCGTATTCACTTTCAAGTTCGGAGACAACATATCCTGTGACGTATCGTGTTGGCACGCCAACTGTCCGCAGAAGCAACGCTGTGGCCGATGCAAAGAACTCGCAGTGTGCTGCTGGATGTTGGGTTAGAAAATAAACGAGCGGCTCCTGGTGCGGAGGGATTCTCAAGTCGTCGATCGAATACTCATAGTGCTGCTGGAAGTACGTAGCGACAGCGGTGATCTTTTCACGCGATCCTACCGCAGCTGAGCAGATGAGACTGGCCTCGGAACGCAAAACATCGGCCATCTCGGGAGGCGTCCGCAGCAGACGCTGTCGCAGTTCGGGAGTGAGTTTCGTAGCGCGTCTTCGATCCGGCACGAACGCACGATACGGTTTTGCTCGATCGATTCCCGTGCGCACAACGTCGTGTTCATCAACACTAAGATACTCGCCGTGGGCGGCGATGAACTCCGTGTCCAACGGCGTGAAATACACTTCACCGCGTGCCGGGTCATTGCGAACTTCAAAAGAAGACCAGCTCTTGCCGGTCGGTTCCGCAACTTGAAAGAGTCGTTGGCCTTTGTCGGTCGGCAAACTGCCGTCGGTCGGACGCGTGCTGATCTGAGCCACGCGCAACTCGCCTGGCGACTGCCATTTGTTCCGCCGACCAGAGCGAAGATGCCAGCGCCGGTTGCGGTAGCTCTCATAGGCCCGCCCACGGAGATAACCGGGTGCCGATTGCGAATAGACACGTAGCGCAACGCCTTGCGGATTGACGAGCTGTTCCGCCTTGATTCCCTCTAACGTCGCCACTCGGCTGTAGCTGCGGGGAGGGCCAGTAAGATTGTTCGCGGCGGACAACCAACGGGGTGACATCCTCCGAATGGTGCTAACTACTCCGCGTCAATGTGGCGTCCTCGCCGTATACCTCAGCGAGCATCTCGAGTAAGTCGGTCCGGTTGAGTTGACGCGGATTGTTGGCCAACCGTTGCAGGTTGACCGAATCCACGATCGCCACACAATCTTGACGCGTGATGCGCCAGTCTTGCAGTCGAGTGGGACAACCGACTTGTCGCAATAGCTGCTGCCAGTAGTCGCAGAATCGATTGACGTCGTCGATTTCACCGCTCGGAATGCCGACGGCATCGATAATCTGTTCCACCACTGCCTGCAAATGCCCCAGTCCTCTTGAATCATTCAGGTTGGACACGGTCGCCGTTGCATTTCGGCGCAACAAAGTAGCAATTGAGATGGCGACAGCTTTTCCGTGGGGGACACCATGTCGGATCGTCATCGAATACGAAAGTGCATGCGCGGCCGTTGTTTCTGAGATGTTGATGGCTTGCCCCGCCAAGTGAGCTGCCTCAAGCATGGCGGCTCGATTGGTTGGATTAGGATGGCAGACAGCCGGAACCAAGTGTTGTGCACAGAGCCGCAACGCCCGTTCGGCTAACGTGAGAGATTCAGTTGTCGCCTTGATGCTCCACATGGATTCGATTGCCTGCGACATGGCGTCGAGTCCGCTTGCCGCAGTGATTCCAGGCGGCAATGAATACGTCAACGTTGGATCCAGTACGACATAGTCGGGGACCAGCATGGGGTGTGATACGGAGAACTTTTGATCACCAACATAGAGCACCGCAAAACGAGTTGCTTCGCTTCCGGTGCCGGCAGTTGTCGGAATGGCAACTAGTGGGATTTGCCGAGACTCCGTGATGTTGGATGCGAGCAAGAGATTCACGGAAGTGGGTTCGGTCGGCAACGGAACGGAGTTGCGAAAGTGTGACACCAGCTTGGCAATGTCGATCGCCGTCCCACCGCCGACAGCGATAATCGCTTCTGCATTCGAGGTGACCAAACATTGTGTGGCCTCCAGCACCGGCTCCCAGGTTGGGTTCGCGGTGAATTGATCGAACACCTCAACGTCACGCCCCCAGAGGATCTCGTGCAGGCGATCCGCGGCGCCAGAAAGCTGAACTGCATCCGCGTCTGCAATGAGGAGTATCCGACGCCAATCATGAGACTCCACGATCGGCTGCAATGCTTCCAGGTGATTGAGGACTGTCGACATCAAGTATCTCCCTGTGTCGACAGCGCATTGCCCTGAACGGTGCGCGGCTGCACGATCGCTCGGAAATAATAGGCGAGCAACACCAACGTGATGATTGACGACAACGCAGCGATCCAGAGGCTGAGGTGCATGTACAGTGGTAGCACGTCAAACTCCATTGCGGTGAAGTTCTTGATTACCATTACGAGTACGTAGCCTAGGTATCCCGTTGCGTCGGCCAAGTACATGAGAAAACCCAAGTTGCCTCGATCGCGAAAAACGGCCAACAGTCGTTCGAAAATCGTCGTGTGAAACATCACGTAGGGGACGTACGTGCCCAAACCGATCAGCACCATGAAGGTGAAAGCGCTGAGGTGACCGCGCTGTTGCGCCCAGATGACGCTTAGTACCAGCACGAAACCAGCGGCAACTGAGACGAGCGATGTCAAAAACGCTGCACGATTATCGCGTACCTTGGATACCACGCCGTTCGCAATAAGCACGCCAATCACCACCGCCAATTCGGAGTTCGCGTAGACAGCAGGAGTGCCTTGGTATCCGAGGCCTTGCCAGAGTTCGACGGCAAAGTCATCCCGGATGCTACGAATCACGGTCAACAGAACGTACACCGTGATTAAACCGGATAGTCCCCACGCATGTCGACGAAGCAACATCGAACGATCGATTCGCGACATTGGTGTGCGTTCATTGCGCTCCTCCATGTCCGCGCCGCTCGGTCGCGGAATCTGACGGAGCATGGTGACACCAAGCAGCAACGGTATGAAGAAGATGAGTCCCGTTAGGAACGGCATCCAGTACTCGGAGATTCCGTAGTCAACGATCAACGCACGTCCGACTGACTTGACCACACCCGACGACACGATGAAGCTCGCGCACAATCCGGCCGAGAGCATCTCCGTCATGCGCCGGCCTTCCAGGAAGGATAAGACCAGTCCAAACACCATGCCCAATGGTAGGCCGTTCACAAACAACATCAGTGAGTTGAATGGCGGTGGAACAATCGCAAATAGCAACAGAGCAAACTCGGCAAATAGGATCAGGCCGATGATCGCCATTGCTCGACGATTGGGCGGCATTTCCGAGATGACCTTGATGCCGATGAATTTGGAAAGTGTGTAGCCCATCACCTGACTGGCTACAAGAATCGTCTTGTAGCCAATTCCCCAAAGAACTACATCCGAGAATTCGCCCGCCGTGAATGGCTTGCGAAATGCATACATGCAGAAGTAGGTAGTGAAGGCCGCCGTGATACAGTAGGCAGAGAAGGCTGCATGACCGGCCGATTGTAACCACTGAGTTACAACGCTTGATGTTTGAACTTCATCCGCACGCATGCAACCGACCTGAATCTACCTGGCCTGCCTACCAATTTACAATTAGCTCGACCGTTGACGGCCGTTGATTCTAAGGGCGAGCTAAGGCATTCCGCTACCGTCGAACTGGAACTCGTCCGTTAATGTTTCATGAATTACGGACGCGGTTGGCGCTCATCAACTCACCGCAGGGCGTGTGCGCTGACGCAAAGTCCAGCGAAGCCGGTTGAATTCACGCCGGCATCGTGTGCGATCGGCCGCCTCGTGCCTCGTGCAAGGCGGCGGTAGTGCCTGCCGGTGCAGCTTAAGCGACCCAGCCACGCGAACGGCGTTTGACGCCGTCGAGTGACAAGTCTGACAACAGGTCACTGGCACCGTCGCCGTCGGTCGCGAACGCCTTGTCGAATGACTGAGCGTTGATGCGTGTGGCGGCCTCCGCACTGTCGGATTGGTAGCGCCCGCGTTGGAACGCGACTACCAGGTCCCCCGTAGTGAAGTCGCCATCGCCATCCCAGTCACCTGCGGACCAGGTGGCGTTGTGCGGCACGTTGTCCTCATACAAGCCATGTGAGAACGCTTCGACCAAGTCGGCCGAATCGAAGACGCCATCCAGGTTCGCGTCGCCGATCGCTGCGGAATATAGCCGCGCTAAGAACGCCGAGTGATCCTGTGAGTTCACTCGGCCGTCTTCATTCACATCGAAACGCGAGTCCAATTGGCTGATGCCAATCCCCAGGACGTCCAGATCATGTTGGTCAACCACCTGGTCGTGATTGAAGTCGCCCGCCCGATAAGGAGTGTCGAGCGTGAACAGCGACACGGTGCCGCTGGTTTCATTGGCGGTCACCAAGATTGGGTGCCCAGTCGGACTTTGCGCTGCCGGGATGAGCAGCATCGATTCCACGGCAAGATCGAGTGACTCGGCGGAATCCGGTACCGCGTTGAAGTTCCGATAGTTGACGTACTGCACAAACGAGATGTCCGCTGGGTCTGTCACATCGTAGACCATGAATCCGCCTTGACGCTCCAAGCCTACGAACGTGTAGACTCGCGATCCCACGACACCAGTCGCAATGGCCTCAGGTTCCGGCCCTTTGTCATCACTGCGTACATCGAATGTCGGTGAAACGGAATCCACATTGAAAAAGCTGGGCGATACGTAGCCCAACATCGTCTCGATATCACTGCCCGAGTCAAACACCAAGTTGCCTGCGGCGTCCCAAACTGTAAAGCTGCGGCCACCATAGGCCCAGATCTGATCGTAGTCCCCATCCCCATCCAGGTCGCCATTCACCGATGAGATGTTGAGGCGTCCCAATTGATCGGCAGCTTGCAACTCCGCCGCATTGGGGAATACTGCCGGGTCAAGTGTGACCGTCGCCAGACGCACGTTTTCGTCGCGCGCATCACCCTCGTTCGCCGTGACATAGTAGGTCTGCCCTGCGATTTGGAATGTCGCGATTTCATCCGGCATATATACGCCAAAGATTGGGTAGCTCGCAATGTTGACGCGTCTGTCCGCATCGGATCCATCCAGGCCATTTGCCTGATCGAACTGAAGAATCCCCAATACTTCACGAGTTGGCGCTTCCTGGGGCACAACTCCTCCGCCATAGAGCGGTTGGCCTGCCTCATCGAACAGCTCGACCGGCTCTAGCGCAAAGTCGTTGTCGTTGATGATAGCCAGTGAACCGTCTGGCAACAGCGCGACGCCTTCGACCTTGTCGCCTTCGACGTAGCCCAGCGATGGCAAGTTGGCGATCTTGACCTTGTTGACAGGTTGGATTCCCAGATCGATGAGTTGATCGATGGAGTGCTGCTCAAGTGACTTGCCGGCGAGTAGCGGATGAGCTACTGCGTCACGCAAGTTTGTTGCGCCCTTTAGGTCGATCCGGAACAACGGTTTGCGACTTGTGGCCCCAACGCCCGAATCGCGTTCAACAACATACATCTGGCCGTTGCCGAGCCAGACAGCATCTCCGATCTTGTCGACGCGACCAGTTGGCGTTACCGATGTCGAAATATCCTCCAGCGCGTAGACATATTCTGCAACAACTTCGCCAGTCTGAGTGTCGATTCCCAAAATGCGTATGTTGTCCGAAGCATTGGAAGCAGCCGTGTTCGGATTGGCGAGTGGCGTTTGGATGAAGGCATACAGCGTGTGATTCGCCGCATCCAGCGCCAACGCTTCGAACCCGCGATTGGCACGCCGTTTCAGATAATCCGCCGGCAAGGTCTCGGTGCCGTATGTGCCCTCGGCCTGACCTGCCAACGCTGCGGTACCGACAGGTATGAAGCGATCGATCAGGTTGCCGCTCGCATCGAAGTGATAGATCGCAGGTCGATATTCATCGACACTCCAATAGCTCAACGGAATATCGTCAGTCGCTGGTTCGATGGCGATGCCTTCGAAGTCGCCACCGAACGGATCGAGGGGCAGCGGTTGCCCCTGTAGGTCGATCGGAAACTCGTCGACTTGCGTGCCATTCACATCGCGGAAGATGTTGGAGCGACCAGTGATCGGCACTGTTTGTGTGGCATCGTCCGGTGACGTTCGCGTCAGCATCATCTGATCGACGACGGAGACGGAGCCCATAGCCTGATCCAGCTCCAAGGTAACGATGCGTGCTTGGTAGTCGGGTAATGCAAAGGGGCGTACCGTTTCTGCGACGCCATCACCATCGGCATCCCACGAACCCGTTTCGGGATTGGGACCTCGGTCCGGAATTGTGACGAACCGTAGGTTGCCGTTTTCTGAGTTGATGCCCGCATAGTAAAGACCCGAGAAACCGCCTAACGAGATCGCTTGTCCTGTCGGTGTGGTGCCTTCGAGATTCGGCAAGTCGAGGACGGGGTAGTTTTCGATCGAAGGCTGTCCCAGGAGATGGTCCTTCAAGCCAAGTGGTAGCACATCGAGCAAGGTTTCATGTTGCACGTCGATGACGGCAATCGCGTTGGCCTCCTGCAATGTGACCATCGCACGCGTACCGTCGGCGGAAACCGATATGTACTCGGGTTCTAAGTCGTGCCACGCGGTCGTACCTGGGAAGATGCGGACGCCTTTGGTGCGTAGTTCGTCTTCGCGCCCAATCAGCGAACTGAAGTCGATGGTGTGTGCCGTAGCGGAATCCAATCCGTCGGACACATCAATGATCGAAACTCCGCCGGGCGGATCGATCCCGCGCGTTTCCAGGTCGGAATAGACCAATCGATGATCCGAACTGGACGGTGGGAAATCGGTCGCCAAACGATATTCGGGCGAATCGGCAACCTCCCAGTAAACGCCGGAGTTGACGATCGCTAGATCGGTGGATGGCAGGACGTAGTCAACTCGTACGTTACCCGGCCCACCGAAGCTGGTTTCAGCAAAGTCCGCGGTGTCGTACTGTGGGGAATCGGCGTGATCTATATTGTTTTCTCCCTGGCGTTCGCTGGCTTCTACCGCGCCGGCACTTGACGGAACGTCGGACGTATTGATCATGGGGTTGCCGAGTAACTGCCAGATCGCGTTTTCCGAACTGTCGCCATCGAACGGGTCTGCATTCATATCGCCCATGATCACGAATCGCGATGACGGAGCAATTCCGCCTGACAAGCCATTGTCATCGATGATGTAGTCGCCGCTGCCTGGCGTAACGTAATCCGACCAGAAGCGAATTTCGTCGTGATTGCGCTTGCCATTGGCATCTTCGGGACCATCAAAGACTGGCGGCGTCGGATGGCTGGCCAGCACATGCACGATCGTTCCGTTGATGTTGACAGGAACGTCCCAGTGGCTTTTGGACGAAAGGCGGAGGACGTCCAGCTCTTCGGCGGAATACCAATCAGCGGGTTCCGGCGTCGCGGGATCGTCCGGCAACATCGCTCCGGGCATGTCCTTCCACAAAAACGTTTGGAAGGTGCGAACTTGGTCGGTCATCAGCGGATAACGCGAATAGAGTACCATTCCATACTGACCGGCGAAGTTGCCGAAGCCGAACGCGTCATTTCCTCCACCGACGGTTCCGTCATTGTTCAAGTCGAACCCGCTCTCGACGCCCGTGTTGGATGGAGCGGCATAGACGTACGGATAGTAGGCTGGCTTCTGGCCGTTCTGAGGAACTTGGAGGTAATTCTGACGGAACAGCATCGCTGCTTCGCCGTCGGCGTCATAGTCGAACTCGTTAATCAGCAGAACGTCTGGCTGCGTACGCTGAATGATCTCTGCAACGTTTTGAGCCTGGGGATCGTCGCGGCCACTCAGATCAGCGATCAATTCGCCTTCTGCACTCCGATTGAGCGAAGCGTTAAAGGTCGCAAACCGCGCCGCCACAATTTCTTCGAAGTCGAGCGATTGAGGTTCGCCTTCGTCGGCGACCAAGAGTTTCGAGCCGTCGGGCGTGAAGGTGACCATGTCGGGCAAGTTGCCGACGGGCACCTGTTTCAGGAAACGACCATCGATGTCAAACATGACGACCGACCCGTTGTCCAATTGTTCGGCGCCGGTAACGGCAACCGCCACAATCCCGTGCGAGACGGAAACACTGGTAGGGCCATCACCGAACTTGCTGACATCGATCGAAGTGACAAGCCACGGCTGTTGCGGAACACTAATGTCCAGCACGCCAATCATCGCTGCATCACCCTCGGTAAAGAACAGACGTTGGCTAGCTGGATCGTAAGCGACGATCTCTGCCGCAGCGGCGTCGAACTGACCGGTACCGTAGCTGGATAGATGAGTTACATTGAGCGGTTGCGGTGCCAAGATAGTGTCGCTGCGGGCCGCCAGGTTCTGAATCCGCGAATCGAGTTCGATTGGCGTATCGGCGACATTGAAGGGAGTCGAGCTGTAGTTGGTCGACAGATAGTCTGACAGCGCCGCCTGTTCTCCCAAGGCCATCCCGTCGACCGTCAAGTCGACACGATCGGTTCCCACGGTCGGAAACGGATAGCCATCACCGCCGCCAGCCAAAAAGTTCAGCGTCACGATGCGGATGGAGCGTTGCGCATCGCCGACAACTTGCCCGTCCCGAACGATCGCATCGACTGTCTGTCCAGCATCATCCACGATTGCCACATTCCGGACGCGTTCGCCAATTTTGGCAACCGTGCCGTCGGCGTCTAGTTCCTGTGCTTGTTGCCCTGGATCGTAGCTAAACCGCAGACCACCAATTTGCGGAAAGCGGCCGGGGGTGGCGCCAATTCGCGTATCTGCTACGCCGTGTTCCAATAGACGCTTGAGACCTTCGGCAGTTACGGTCACCAGCGACAGTGCATTGTTGAATCGTAGACTGTTTTCAATATCGAGCTGCGAGACTTCACCGATGGATTTTCCAGAGAGTGGATTGGCGGATGTGGGCAGCAATTCACCCGTAAATCCGTCAACGATGCCGATTTCCGTGCGAATGCCACCGCCGTTTTTGATCGATACCAACACGCTCGAATCGATCGCTCTTGCAGCGGCGAGATTCGCATCAGCCGTTAAGTTGCCCAGGTTCGTCTCCTGGGTACGGACCGCCGTACGGCGACCCTCTAGAAACACGCTTGACTGTCCGAAGACAAATGAATCTTTCTCGGTGACGACTCCTTGGACCGCGCTGGTCATCGTGGCCACTCGCTGTCCCTTGGTGCCCGCGCCAAAGGGATCAGCGTCAGGGTTAGCGACGGACCACACATCGGTGACACCTTGATCGTCTGTCGCGTAGGGTCCGCTAACTGTAGCGTCGAACGTATCCGTTTGGATAATGCCCTGTTCGTCGAATCCAATCACGAACTGACCGACGTAACTGTATTGGCCATCCGTGCTCAAGACGGCAGTCGGATCTCCGTCGGCGTTGTGCGTCCAGAGCGGATAGTTCGCGACGGCCGCATCGCCTGTTCGCAGACGGTCAGATTCGTCGGCGAGAATTGTATCGGATCCCCCCGCGATAATCACATCGACGCCAGACAACAAGGGTGCAAGTTGCTCTTCGAGCGAAACCTGTTGCAGGTGGCTGAGCAGAATCACCTTGTTGACGCCTCGTTCATTGAGCAGCCGATCGATCGTCGGCTGGATGATCTTGGCCAGTTCGGAAAGATTGTTGCGGCCACTGCCAATGACGCGCGTATCGCCAGGCGACGAGATCTGTCCTAGCAGCGGCGTCGTGAGACCGACGACGCCGATTGATTGGCCGTCGACTTCAATTACTGTGGCCGGGGCGATCTTCGGAGTTGCTGCCGCTGCGGCCAAATCTTCTGTGTTCGAGACAAAGTCTGTGGCGTCGTGAATCGTATCGGATGACGCCACGAGGGCAGCCAAGTTCGAATCGTGACTGAAATCCAAATTGGCGCTCAAGTAAGGGAAGTTGGCGCCGAGCCAACGCGTCTCGTCAAGTTCACCGTCGCCGTTTGAATCTCGGATATCAGGCCGAAGCAGCGTTCCCAATGCGCTGGTGCCAGGATCAAATTCATGATTGCCGAAAACGGATGCGTCGAATCCAATCACGTTCATCATGGCGATGTCGGCGCGCCCCTCGCCTTCGCGCGCTTGAGCGTTACCCGTCACATCACGCAACGCATTCCGAACTGTAGGATCCGCTGAGGCGGAGTAAAACGGCCCGGGAATATATGTATCGCCTGCCGCCAACGTCACAGTCGACCAACCGTGTTGCTGTCCAACGAGTTCCAATCCCTCTACCACGGCCGCGAAGTTGGGCGCCTCGGTGATGGCATTCACGCCACCTTCCAAGTCGGAAGCATGTAGTAATTGAAGAAAAAAGTCTGCCGCCATCAGTTCGCGGTTTTCGAGTTGTTCGATGTACCGCTGATTGCGACGGTCGCGCCGTGTTCTCTTCGTCATTCTTGAATCCTTCACTGAAAGCATCGTCGATTAAGCAAGAAATCTGATTGATGCACCGGCCAACCTGGCCGGAATCAGGTCAAGAACGTAAACGGCGTTCATCAAGAACGAATGGTTAGTAGATAAAAAGGAGATGAAGTCCGCGGCACGTTTTGCGCGAAACGTGGTGAACCTGTAAATGAACAGGTGAGATTGTGTCAAGGTTCTGTGTGGCCGCCGTGAATTGATCAAAAGGCGATCAGTGCGCTTGTGAGAATTCGTGTACAGATGGCGGCGGACTACTTAAGGTACGCAGCATGCACAGTCTGCAATCGCGTGGCACGCGTGGCACCATCGCACACTACTTGCGATCGTTAGCCGTTGTTGAGATCGACCAGAGGGTGACTGAGTTCCCCGAGTTCGCACTGGCGATGTGCTGGCCGTCAGCAGAATAGTCGACTGCGTTAAACTGTTGTCCACCGGTTGGCAATGACAGTTTCTCGTAATAGGTACGTAGGTCCCAGAACTTGATTGTCTCGTCCCACGAGCCAGTTACGAGTGTCGACTCATCCGGTCGCTTGAAACAGTGCGTCAACGCGATCGTCGTCTGACACCAGCAAGAACGAGAGAGCCGACTATGCACATGGCAAATCCGGTTGGCTCAGGAATCACGGCTGCGCTCGCCGCAAAGTACGGACCGGCGAGAAATCCGCCGTCTTGAAACGCAGCTAATAGGTCGCCGGTGCCAAAGACTTGGTCGCCGTTCCAGTCGCCTTCCTGCCAACCGGCGGGTGCACCCGTTTCGTAGAGATTGATCTGAAATACCAGGATCAAGTCATCGGTATCGAATTGTCCATTGAGATCGGCGTCTCCCAACCACGTCCGCTTAAGCTGCGAAACCCAGAAAGTATGATCGGCCAGATCGATAAGTTCGTCGCCATTCAGATCAAACTCTGATTCGCCGGAACCGGAAGCAATCGCGGTCGTTAGCGAATTGATGTCTGCGCTTGTGAGCCGTCCGTTGTCGTCGTAGTCGCCGACTGAAACAACGGCAAGGCCATCATTGAGAACGTCGCCCACCAACTTAAATAGGGCCGGATCGAATTCGCTAAGGGCACCTGGCGCTGCGAAGAGTTGTGTGAATCCGAAGAAATCGGACTCAAAGGTTGTCAATTGTAGTTCGTATGCTCCGGCGGCTGGAAAGTAGAATGTAGCGCCGCTGCCTCCAGGGATCGCGGTTAACTCGCCTTCATCTGGCCGTGTTAGACGAACTGGGCCGTCAGGCTCAACACCTTCGCCGAAAAACGTGTTTCTTCCTACGCTGAGTCGGGCGTCGTCGCCGGTAGCATGAGCGAACGTCCAGTCTCCGGCGGTCGGAATGAAGACTTGAGCATTAACCTGAATGGCAAAATCATCGTCGTTTGTACCCGGTATGTTGCCGCCATAAGGCGCTCGCACGTAATCGCGCAAGCCGCCTCCCAAGTCCG
>JAGQPK010000399.1 GCA_020426755.1 Planctomycetales bacterium | reverse complement strand
CTGCCCTGAATCGAAACGAAATACGTGCCCGACGAGTTCGCTGCGATGACCTCCAGTCGGTAGGCGCCACTGACGAGCGCCGTGTGTGTCAACTTCGCATTGCGAGCGTCAAGTGCACCGTTGTCGTTACTATCGACCAGCGAGCCGTCCGGTGCGTATAAGCGAATTGCTGGGTCGAGCGAGTTCTCGAAGTGGCCCGGCAAATCGAAGGGAGTAAACGTTTCGATCGACAACAAATCACCGGCATTCACCGCGAACTGGTAGTAATCACTTTCTGGCAACGGTGAGATTTCAAACGAAGCGATCTGTGTTCCCCAACGACTGACCGTCGGCGTGAACGTGGCATACTCGTTGAAGACCCAGAATGTGCGATCGTCGCTCGGATCAACGGACATACCGCTGTAGTCGCCCCAACGGTTGCGTCCCGAGCCGTCCACCAACTCGTAGCCACCGCCGCCATTCGCATAGATCTTCACCGGCAGCGTCGCACCTGGCGCCATGCTCGCGGTGCGACCGCTGTAGGCAGCGCCGGCAGCGAGTGTCGCGCCTCCGATTGAAAACCCAATTCCCATATTGCCGGCGCCATCTACCGCGAGCGCGGGCAACCACGCATGGATGCCGGGCCCCGGATCAACGTTACCGCTTTGCACGAGCGTCGGTACACCAACCGGAAAGTCATTCGTGGCAACCTGATACCAGCGCGCCACATCCTCACCGTCACCGACCGCAGGATCCGTCACGGCGTGGGCGAACCATGCTGAGCCATCGCGCCACACGCCCGTCATTACGCGTGAGTCAATTGATTGCAATGGGGTAACGCCGCCAGGTTGTGGGACCAGCACCGGCTCATTAAATGCCGGAACCGACAGATCCATCGATGCCCGCTGCGGATTCGTCAGCACATCAGAAATCGCGTGGAGCCGAATCGTGTTGTTCGGACGCTGCTCGGCAAAGTACTGGGCGCCGCTGGACGACTCGACGGATTGCAGCGGAAACACGGTCGACCCGGCGAAGTACTCTTCATACAACTTCGTTGGTGGTAACCCGGCCAATAAAGATGCTTTATCGAACGCGGTGATCCCTGCGTAGTTACCCGTGCCGTTGAAGATCGGAAAGTAATTCGCAGAAACGAACAGGGCATCGGCGTTTGTCGCAATCTTCTCGTAGTCCGGGAAATGGGCGCCCAAGCCAAACCCGAGGCCTTGCGGATCATGCGCAAAGTCGAATCGGTACTTATGCCACTCCGTTCCATTCGTGGGAGTAGATGTCGTCGACACGGCTAAGTAAACACTCGAATCTTCGACCGATGAGATCTCGATTCCGACCACAAAGAAACGATCCGACAACGTGTCAAAGAGCACCCAAGGATCGAAAACCGCCTCGGTGGCACCTAACAGACCGAAGAAACCATTCTCGCCCGACAAGTCTTCCTCGAACAACTGACTGCCCGTTGATTTGTCGTAGATGGCAATTTGTGTGTTCACCACCGTGACCAACTGGGTTGGCCCCGCCGCGGCGGACGGATCCGGCGGAATAAAGCCGGTGTAGTCCGGGCCAGTAAACGACGACCGCTCTTGCAGTGTACCCACAGAGATATCACTGACATACCCAATGGACTGTAGCGGTCCCTCGAGTAATTGAGCCGACAAGAAGCTGTCATTCTGTTCACGATCGACGTCAGCATCCCGAGTAACAATCAGCGAATATTCGGGAGACGGATCACTGATTTCAATGAAGTAGGTGTCGAGCGCCGTATTGACGGTCGCATCACGAAAGTTGGAGATCGCCTGCTGCAATTCAGCCGTCTGCGAGCTGGTGGCCAACAGATTCAAGCCGGCATCGTAAAGGTGGATCGAACCATAAAAACCGGCGGCCTGCCCGACGGTTGCCATATTCAGCGAAACGTAGTCACCATCCGACAGATTAATCGAGTACCAATCACTGACTGGTTTCACGGGTGTCGTGTCGATGCGAATCGCGTCGTAGCCGCGGCCATCGCCAGAAAACGCTCCATCGTCAAATTGCTGGAAACGGATATAGAAGTCGCTGTCCAACGCGATTCCCGCGTTCGTCGCTGCGGCAACGAGATCAATCGACTCGGCCTTCCATTGACCGTTAATTAAATTGACCGGCTGCAATATGCGAAACCAGTTGTTTCCGTTAGTACTAATTGAGACGCCGTCGCCGTTGGCGTTACCAGTGAACGATGCCGGCAGCACAGTTTCTTCGTCTAAGAAATCTGCGTACGAAAACTTCAATGTGGCAGCCGTAACTCCGGAAAGATCGACTTTCCACGTTGCTTGATTCAACGTGAGTGGACCGTTCGTCTGACGCCCCATAATGAGCGCGGAGGTTCCGTCGGCACTACCAAAGTCCGGAGTAACGTAGACAATGCCATTTGGATCGCTTGAGAAAACGGTCCATTCGCTCGGCGACAAGGGGGTCTCAAAAGATTCCAACAGATCGGGATCCCGCGTGCCAACGACCGCGGCACGCTGCGCCAAGCCACCACCCAATTCGATGAAGTTACCGTCGATGCTTTGCGCTGTCGCAGCACTATCGTTGCTGACACCCGTGATCGACTCCGCTTCGATCGCTGCATTCAGATAGATGTCGGCGGTATAGTCGCCGGTTGAACTACCAACACCAGAGATGCGCAGCGTGTAGTTTCCACCCAAAGACGTTATCGCCGAATCGAATACTGCAGGTCCACCGGCGGATGCTGCCGATGCCGTCGCAACCACGCTATTCGTAGCGTTGACGAGTTCGATCGTCGGCTGCAACGTCGCATCAGGACGGACGGCGACAGATACTCGTTGCCCAATATCAAGCTGCAGACTAATGGTGTCGACTTCGGCAGCAACGCTGATCTGATCGTTCGACGTGGTGCGTTCAATCAGGCTACCTAGCGGTGTGATGAGCTGCGTATCGACCGCCAACAATTGGCGTGACTCCAACGTCTCGACGCTACGCAATTTCGAAATCGAACCACGACGGCGATTGCGACGTATCGTACTCGGCGATGTGGCCAATCCAAATGCACGTCCGAATCCGAATCCATCACGCTGATGCCGACTCATTGATCAATTCCTTGGAAAGTGTCACTACAAAGGGGCATTGAAACATCGTGACGGCTGCCGCTTTAAATCCCTCAAATGCCACACCGCCACACCACCCATACCTACCAGCCGAGAACATATATTACACACGATCCTAACTGTCCGCGATGCGAGCGTAAACGATTTCGCGGATCATTTTCTACACAATTCGGTGTGTAAATTCTCAACGTAAGAAATCGATGCTATCGGTTCATCGAGCGATGTACGCCGGCAGAACAATTGACCAATTTGTGATCAGATACGTATCGATCAAATTTGCCTTGCGCAAAGACGCTTGATCAGCAACCCGCCGATCATGTTCGCTCACGGCGACGCCGCAAGAAAGCGAGCACGCGCCCGCCCTGGCGAAACCAGCCTGGTAGTTGATTGCGGAAAATGTAAACAATCGGCAACATGACCAGTAGGGCAAAAACGAGATACCTGGTCAACTCAAAGAGATACGAAACGGAGATCGCGGTGAGCAATAGCGTCTGCAGGCTCACCCAAAACTGCAATCGATCGATCTTGTTCTCGATGCGCGCAATCTCATCGCTAAGCCGCGCAACTCGCTCGGAAGCGGACGTCCTCTTGGATGACGTAGCCATCGAACCTCTCGATACAATTCCAACTCGGACCGTCCGCAGGCGAGTCACTTCACTTGGATTACCCAAACGATTACCGCAACGCTAAACCACTTGGCTCGCCTGTAACACGCGATCAGCTAGCGCTGCATGGCATCCCGTGTAAAAATGATCAGCTTCGATAATTGTGGAAATCAGTGGCTTAATCTGCCAAGCCAATTGTGACAACTCATCAGGCAGTCCGACGAATGCAGCGTTCGACGCCACAAGTTCCCGCCCGCCGAATACGTATTCGGTGGAACACGGCACATGATTGGCGAATTGGAGCAGATTGTAACGTTCTTCCGGCCCATACTTATCGACAAATGTGGCTGCTGACAAGACAAGTGGAAACGGGAACGTCGCCATGAACAGCATCTGCGGTTGCCCGGCTTGCAGCCAATGCTGTGCAGTCTGCCACGACGATTGAAAGGCCTCAACCGACGGACCGCGTTGGAATCGGCTAAATGACAATCGCGGGGGTGAGACGGCGATTACCTTGACAACACACGGCTGAGGCTGTGTTGCTTGGGCAAAGACGACTTTGAGCGCTCCCAGACTGTGTCCCATCAATCCGATACGTTGATAGCCGCGTTGCCTCAGCAACTCAATCCAAGCAGATAAGTCTTGGCGACAGTCAGCGACGATTTCATAGGCAGCGCCGAATAGCTTGCCGCCGGCATCCGTGGCCGCAGTACTGACACCATCGTGTCCCCGCGTATTCACCCGTAACGTGGAGATACCGGCTCGTTGCAGCGTGTCGCAAATCGTCTCGATCATCGTTGAAGCATAGAAATTGCCGCCGACGCCATGTACCAGAATGACGGCGTCGCAGCCGGTTGCCTGGGAAGGGCTACTACTCTGGACATACGCACCGTCGAGTCGAATGCCGTCCGACGTCTTCACGCGCACCAATTCAACTTGCATAGCAATTCCTTCGCTTTCAGTCGCCAGCAACTTTTTAACGTCGTCAGCTACCACGATTCCCGGTCTCGTGCGGGCTCATGACACCAGTTGTGACGAGCTTGCTTGTTTATTCTAATGAGCCAATTGATGCTTGGGGCGTCCGGGCGCATGGATCCGCACGCCGACAATAATGTACAGACGTTGTCGGAACAAGACAGCGAGAAGACTCGAGGTCAACGACAACGAATGCTGGCGCTCCACCCGATTGATCTGACTGTGCTCGTCGTGTACTTGTTAGGTGTCGCGGGGCTAGGCATTTTCTTAGGCCGAGGCACCAAGGATCTTTCGACCTACCTGCTAGGCGATCGACATCTGCCCTGGTGGGCGATTCTCGGGTCGATCGTGGCTACGGAAACTAGCACAGCCACGTTTCTGAGCGTCCCGGCAAAGGCCTTTGCTCAAGATGGGGACATGCGTTTCCTGCAGCTGACGCTCGGTTACATTACCGGTCGGCTCGTGATCGTCGTTACGTTGCTGCCGTTGTTTTTTCGCGGCCAGATCTACACGGCTTACGAAGTGTTGCAAGTTCGTTTTGGTGGCTGGGTCAAAGCCATTGCCGCCTCCATCTTTCTCGTAACGCGCAACTTGGGAGATGGACTGAGATTGTTCTTGACGGCGATCGCCTTGGAACAAGTGGTCGCCTGGCCGTTACCATGGTGCATTGCCATCATCGGGGGAATTACGATTCTGTACACGTTAGTCGGCGGCATGAAGGCGGTTGTGTGGAACGACTGTCTGCAGTTTGTTGTCTACATGGTCGGCGGAATCATCGCGTTGGCAATCATCGTCAACCGCCTGC
>JAGQPK010000398.1 GCA_020426755.1 Planctomycetales bacterium | reverse complement strand
CCTTGAGCCACTGGAGTTCGAACTGGATGGCTGCATCCGAGGGCGGCGTCAACAGACCGTCCGGCCACCAACCCTGGTCCAAGGGACCGAGATGGAAGACCGGCTGTCCGTTCAGCGTCATACGTAGATTCCCGTCCACATCTTTTGCTTTGCCGACGGCGCGAATGGCAGCATAGCTCGTTACTGAATCGATTGGTTGACCAGTAGTGTCTAGCAGCGAAATCTCTAGGTCGTACAACTGCGGGCTGGCGGGCGACCAAAGCTTGGCATTGGGGATCTTCAATGTAACTGCATCGTGCGCTGTCCCTTCTGCAACGACTTGTCCGTGATCTCGCACGACCACCTTGAATTGTGAATTGACGTTATTCACCTCGCTCCCGCCTAGTGTCGGTGTGACGGTGATTGAACCGGCGTTGATGTCGCTGGCAACATCGATTTCATTGATGTAACGAACGGGCACTTGCTCGAGCCAAACCGTTTGCCAGATGCCAGAAACCCGTGTGTACCAAATGCCGGACGGATCCAGCGTTTGTTTACCCCGCAACTGAGCACCGCCGGTACGGTCTTCAACTCGAACAACGATCTCGTTCTGCCCGGCGCGGACACTGTCGGTAATGTCAAAGCTGAATGGCAAGTTGCCGCCCACGTGCGTGCCAACCTGTTGTCCGTTCACCCAGATGGTGCAGCGATAGTCGACCGCCTCAAAATGCAGTAAGGTCCGTACCGCTTGAGTTGAGTCCACAATGATCGTCCGGTGATACCAAAGCGCTTCGGTCGTGCGCAGGAGTCGCTGAACTCCCGAAAGATGAGACTCAAGACAGAATGGAACCAGGATCTTGCCATCCCAGTTTGTAGGTTGCGGAGCAGCTTGACTAGCAACAGCATAATCCCACTGACCATTTAGGTTTTGCCAATTGCTTCGCACCATTTGCGGTCGCGGATACTCACGCCAAGCGTTTTCTGGCGTGATCGCTTCTCCCCATCGTGTGATCAGGTTCGATCGATACGGGGTGGTGGGTTCTGGTAGGGCCGGCAATTCAGGAATCTTGTCGGCATCGATGACGTAGGCGTCGATAAACTGTCCACCGGTCGTTTGGTGGCAGTGAATCGCCAGCAGATTCTTGCCGGTCGTTAATAGTTTGGCTGCGTCGTCTGTTAGTGGCACGACCTCGTATTTCGTCGAGTAGCGATTCAATTTGGCCGCCAGTTGACCGTTCAAGAAGACCTCGGCATCTTCATCGTGGTGGATGAGTAGTGCGGGCCTCTGGGGAATCTCTTTGAGCTCGAATTCACGGCGGAGGTAAATGTCGTTGCTTTCCCAGACGGTTCCGACGCGCGAATTAGGAGTGCCTTTGGTGCCAAAGCCCCCCTGCCCTCGCTGCCAGTCCGCGTCTTGGTAGTCAGCAGCAAACCAGTTGGCCGGCGGTGCGTCGCAACGATACGCCCAGGTTACTTCCGATGGGATGGTTTCCGCGACGCTGGGAGATATTGCAAGGAGCAGGAGGAGCGTGGCGACAACGGGCGCAGTCATGTTACGAGCAGTGGGCGACGGCATAGGGGAACGCCTTCCAAACGAATCGTGCAGTCGAGCAAACTTGGTGCCCCATCCTAAGATCTTGTGGCAGGCTGCTCCAGCCCCCGAATGTCGCACCTGGCGGCCACAAAAAAAGCTACCGCGCTGGTTAGCGCGGTAGCTGTTGATGCGTCGTATGGTTGCCAAGTCCTTGAATCATGCGAGCGTTGCGCGGACCATCGGCACCGAGTTGCGCCGCGAGCATGCCGACGACAATTCGATACTATTCAACTGTCCAGAGCGTCAACTTGTTCTGGTCCTTGATATAGATTCGATTGCCCGCTGGAATTGGATATGCGTAAGTCGGGGAGTCTGCGACTTTGTACTTGGCGAGTTCACGATAGCTGACTTGATCTGCCGCAAACACGATGAGTTCGGAAGCCGGGGTAAGTGCCAACAAGACGTCATTCGCGGCAACGAGAGAACCGTAGCCACCGCGCCCGCCACCACCACGGCGCCCGCCGCCACGTGGTCCGCCAAAACCCGGACCACCCCCACGACGACGCCCAGGATCAGCGTCTCCGGCACCCCCCTCCGGTCGCTGTGGACGATCTCCGCCGCGTTGTTCGCCGTCCAAACGAGGCGGGCCACCTGGCCCGCCGGGCCCGCGGCCACGTCCGCCGGCGTCACCCGCATTGTTATCGCCGAGAGGCGCGTTCCAAGCGGTTTGCCCGGTTGCCGTGTTAATACAAAACAGACTGTTCAGTTGCGAGATGCCGAAGACGGCGCCGTTCGCAACGACGGGAGAATTGAATTGCAGATTGTTGTCGGTGTTCTGCCAGACTTCTGTCGTAGTGACCTTGGCGCCAGCTTTGGCCAAGCGTTCGGCCGAAGTACCGCGCTGCGGTCCGGCGTATACCAACAGGTCACCGACGACCAGTGGGGTAGCAGCGTTATAGCGTCCTTGCGAATAGTCGAACTCTAGCAAGCTGTCGCCCGTGTTCGCATCGAGAGCGACCATCTTGTGGCTTGTCGGTGCGACAATGACGTCGGTTTCACCGAGTTTCGTGAGCGCGGCGGACGCGTACGCAACGCCATCACCTGTCCACTTCCATTTTTCTGAACCGTCGCTCAAGTTGAAGGCAACGATCGCTCCGCTGTCCTCGCCACCAAGCTGTGCCACACATGTGTCACCGTAGATCACCGGCGAGCTGGACGTCGCAAAACGCGGTTCCTGACCGGAATACTCAGTGTTGTGCCAGAGTCGTTTGCCCGAATTGGCGTCGTAACAGGACACGTCACCATGCAAGCTGACCAATACCACCTTGCCTTGCCCGACTGCAGGAGAAGCACGTGGCCCTTGATAGCCACTTGCCGGACCATTTACACCTTCCTGCGAATACTTTGCCTGCCAGATCTCTGCGCCGGAAGTGGCGTTGAGGCAGCGGATTACTTCCTCGTCGTCCTGTCGTGAAAAGACGTACAGACGGTCGCCGACCAATGCGGGTGTCGCGACACCATCTCCAACTTCAACTTCCCACTTCTTCGTGAGTTTCTTAGGCCATGCTGCAGGGGCGGCAAAATCGGCCACCTGAGCGGAGCGGTCGCTTCCACGCCATTGCGACCAGTCCCCTCCTTCAACCTGTGTCGTTAATTGGGCTGCCATGAAGGCCAGAGCGAATGCTCGCGTACGACGACTCATATTCAATTCCTTTAGATGGTTCGTTGAGACGATCAATTTTGGAAGACGAGACCGCGAGACATCAGCGTAGCGAACGATATCGCTTGGTGGAATCGAGAATCCGTCCACAAGCTGTGCCTGTTCGACAGGTGACTTGCTTGCGCGCACGTCTGACATCTTCAAGACGCTGACAGACTAATTCGGACGTTTCGGCAACGTGTCCCCGCGCGGTTTGGGAGCCAGGCGACGCAGGAGCCAGATTGCTGCGAAGATGGGAACCAAAACCGTGCTGTATCGCAGCAACATCGCGACAATCCGCGGCCGAACCGCCAACAGCAACATGCCGCCGACGGCGGTGGTGAAGACCCAACCCGGGACACGGTCTAATTGCGGCAGTGCCAGCCAAGCTGCGAGCAGTACCAAGCCTGCCTTGACGCATGACGCGCGGATGAAATCGATCGTTGCGGTGGCCGCGCCATCTGTGTAGAGATAGAGGCCCAGCACTAGTGCGACGACGCCACCGATGCCCAAGATGCGGCGTCGCCAAGTGGCTGACGCCACGTCCACTCGATCCATGTTACAACCGATCTAGACAATCTAGCCAAAGTCCAATCGCTTCGATGTCAGAAGCCACCAGCTTGTGACTGTCGTCTTCCAAGCTGCGCTGCGTGACCGGGAACTTTGCTGCCACGAGTTCGTTCATTTCCTTTTCCATGTCACTGTTATTGTCCAGTGACGCATGGGTGAGAAAGAGGAAAGCCAGTCGAGTCAACGGTTCGTTTTCGAAAGCTTCGATAGGAACCGGCGAAGCAGCGTCGCGAATCGCTAAACCGCGAATCAGCTCCCGGTTGCGGATGGTCAGCAGGTAGGCCATCGCGCCGCCGGCGCCGTCACCGACAAGCCCAATCCGTTGTTCGTCAATCCCGAACCGGGTTTTCGCCTGGTCAATGAACTTGCGGACTGTGTCAACCTCACGTGAAGTCCAGCGATTATCGTCTGCGGGCTTCGCGACAAGTAGCACGAGGTCGCGTGCTTCACAAACCGGCTTCCACGCCGCGATTAGATCGTCGGACTTGCCTTCGCCCGGTGGCGGCAGCACGACAACTAAGCCGGGCACATGTCCTTTCTGCATTGACGCGGGGACGTAAGCCTTATACGCATGCGGGACCTCGGGGACTGACACTTCGAGTTCGCCGACTTCGAAGTCAGGACGCTCTTCACCATCCTTGTGCGTGGGGGCTGTGGCCAGAATTGCTCTCGGCAACGCCGCAAGCTTGACCTGCGCCGAGATCGGTTCCGCTTCACGCTGCCAAGCCACTGTCACAGTCGCTCCTGGTTCGACATTCGCAATGGCTAAGCGGAGTGCCGCTACGGAATCGATTGCCTGTTCATTCCAATGCGTGATTTGATCGCCCGGCTTCAGGCCAGCTAATTCCGCTGGGCTATCCGGATAGCAGAACTCGACCATCGCCTTGTCGCTGCCCGTTTGTCGGTCGGGAATGATACCTAAGAACGGGTGCTCGTAAGGCGGAACCTTGGCGACCAGCGTGACATTTAGATTCAGCTCTTCATCGTCACGGCGTATGACGAGGGCGACTTGATCGCCAGCGTAGCGAGGTGTCAAGGCGTGCCGCATTTGAGATAGACGGTCTGTCGCGCGTCCATCGACTGACACGATGCGGTCACCCGCGCGAATGCCTGCTTCTGCGGCAGGCGACTTTAGTTTCACGACGCCCACTACTGGCTCTGGGTCGAGGTCTTCCGGGTCTTTTAGGGAGACACCGAGTTTCCCGGGTTGCAGATCCTCACCCGTGGACCAACGAGGCAGTTGTCGCATGATGTCTTCCAGCGGAACGGCGAAACCGATGCCCGAATCGTACCATTCCGCCCCGGCCAACTCGCCATCCGAGTCTGGTGAGAGCGGCACCAATACTCCCAAGTGTCGGCCATGCAAGTCAATCAAGGGCCCGCCGTAATTGGCCGGTGAAATCTTGGCATCCGTTTGAATCGCCTTGCCCCAGACACGATCCAAGGCGCTCAAAATGCCTACTGACAGATTCGGCTGTTCGGCGTCGAAGGTTTTGCCGATGGCAACAACGGTTTGGCCGACCTGCCAGTCCGTACGCTTGCCAATCTCTGGTACAGACAAAGTTGTGTCTGTCTCAACTTTAAGCAATACGAGCATTCGGCTTCGGTTACGTGCTACGATCATCGCCGCTTTACGTTCGCGGCCAGGCAGTGTCACCAGAATTGAATTGGGTTATTGAATGAAGTTGAATGCCCTGGACACAA